>CAYFZV010000041.1:0-9173 GCA_964347735.1 uncultured Gammaproteobacteria bacterium | reverse complement strand
TTTTCGGAGACGAGCAGCTTCAAGCCGACGAGCTTGGCACCGACGCGTTCGAAACGCGTGACGATTTCGCCGACGATGCCGCGATCGAGTGCGTCGGGCTTGAGAAGAACGAGGGAGCGTTGGATCATATTTTGATTCAGTAATGCCGGCAGCATAACGGACGCGCCTCTTCCTGGCAAGACAGAGACGTGGTATGGAGGAGGTGGGAGGCGGCCATGAACTACCCTGCCGAGCTGATCAAGGAACTGGAACGCGAAGCGGAAGAATGGCTGGCGGATCATCCGCACCGCGCACGCAATATCTTTCCGAAGATCGAGGCCTTGCTGCAGTGCCCCGGATACCAGCACGCGCTTGGTTTCGTCGGCGGAGGCGCCATCAAGGACGCAATCGGTCACGACGCGATCGACATGCTCTTCTGCGAGTTGTTCCCGGAGCATCTCGAGCTTGCGACAGACTTCCTGAACGACCGCAGCGAACTGCAGCTTCGCCACCTGTTTTCAGCCGAGCATCTGCGCCACTTCGAGCAGACCATGCTGTGTCTGCTGGCCATCGCCGTCGCTCTCCGCAAGGACCACAGCCATGACGATCTCTGCCCCGTCAGCTGGCAGGCTGTCGTCGTGATGGCGCGCACGCTCGCAGCGCTTCCCTCCTCCGTCTCCGCGCCTTCCGACTAGGCGCGTTTTTTATTTTGCGATGAATCGACCGCCGACACAGCTGTACCGGATCGTCCCCTCCCGATCCGTGCGGCGCACGTGCACACCGCGTTCGAGAAGCGCCGACAACACGCGCGGCGTCGGATGGCCGTAGCGGTTTCCGGCGCCGTCCGAGACGACGGCTTCCCTGGGATGCACCGCGTCGAGAAACGATCCAGATGAAGAATACGTCGAACCGTGATGGGGCACCTTAAGGAGTTCCGCGCGCAGTAAAGCGGGATCATCGAGCAGCTTCGCCTCGACGTGCGAGGAAATATCGGCCGTATGCAGTGCGCGTTCCGTGCCGCACGCAAAACTGCCGACAATGCCGAAATCATTTGTGCCGCCGCCTTTGGCGTTCGATGTCGTCGGTGGAATGATGCGTCCGCGAACGTCTTCGCGCGGCCAAAGCACGCGGAACGTATTTCCACCGGCGAACTCCAGCGTATCGCCCGCATGCACGAAGCGTTGCGTGATCCCACGCATTTCGACCTGGGCGACGAAGCGCCGCGCGGTTTCGGTCGTCGGCGCGACGCCGGTCCACCAGACTTCTCCTACGTTGTACTTCTGCAGCACGCCGAAGAAACCGACGTAATGATCCGCATCAAGATGCGTGACGAGCAGCACGTCGATCGTGCGGTCCCAGAAGGGCAGCGCGTCGGACAAGCCTTCGAGCACGCTCGCGTCCGGTCCGCCGTCGATCAGCAGATCTTTCCCTTCCCTGTCACGAATAAGTACCGCATCGCCCTGTCCGACGTCGAAAAACCAAAGCTGCGCGTCCGCGGAAAGCGCGTTGCGACGCTGCTCGACGATCCCCGCGATGGAAAACGCGGCCGCGATCGCGAGCACGATGAGAAGAAGCTGGTGGCGTTTCAAGAATTTTTTATTCATGGAGAGCATACCGGAGCGACGCACGGCGGCGCCAGCGGAAAAGAATGAAGACGGAGCACAGCTCGACGCCGATAAGAAGCGCGAGCGCGCCGAAACCGGACATCGAGGCGGCGGGCCATGACGCCAGCGAACGGATCACGGCGAGAGGAAAAACGAACAAGCCTTTGCCGAGGAGTGCCAGCGCTTGCGCCAAACCGAGTGAAGCAAAACTGACGGCAAGAATACACGCGCCCGCCGCCATGATCGGCGGGATAAATGCCGCGACGGCGACGTTCGCCGGCAGTGTGACGAGCGAATACGCGCCGGACATCCAGGCGATGAGCGGCGCCGTCGCGATTGAAGCGGCCAACGTCTGACTGATCCAATCGGCCAGCACGCCGGGCACGCGCTTCGGCATCGAGGCCAGGAAGGCTGGCGCGATCGTGGCTAGTCCGAACGCGGCCAAGAGCGAGAGCTGGAATCCACGATCTGCCACGAGACTTCTTGGCGAGAACACGCCGATCAATACCGTCGCGAGAAGAAGTGCGCGCAGCGGTTTCACCGGACGTCCAAAATGGCGTCCGGATTCGACGGCCGCGATCATCACGGTCGCGCGCAACACCGAACCGGGCGCGCCGGTCAGCATCACGAAGACAGTCACGCCGAAGAAGGCGATGACTGCGCGAAGGCGTCGCGTGATCGGCAAGCGCAGCAAAAAAGATTGCGCGGCCGCGAGTACGAGACCAACGTTATATCCGGACACCGCCGTGAGATGACTCGTCCCGGTGCGCCGAAACGCGTCTTTCCATTTTTGCGAGAAGCCCTGATCCGCGCCGAGCAGGAGTCCGGCCACCCAGGCCGAGGCAGGCGGATCGAACACAGCGTCGACGCGCTCAACAATGCGCCCGCGCCAACGATCAAAAAAACCTTCCTGTTTTTTCGGCCGTGGAAGCGTCGCGCCATACACGCAGAGCAGCGCGATCAAAATCGCCGCCCCGATCTCGAAATGCAGCCGCCGCTTCGGCAAGTCGTTTTTGAATCCTTGAAAACGCATAACGCCGTCGTCCTAACGGAGACGGCGTGCGTGTGTCAACGGGTCAGTTGGCCACGATATTCACCAATCGTTTCTTGACCACGATCACCTGCGTGATTGTCTTGCCTTCGAGCGCAGCTTGCACTTTTTCATTCTGCAGCGCGAGGCGTTCGAGCTCCTTGTCGTCGGCGTCGACGGGGACTGTGATGCGATCTTTGACTTTGCCGGTGACCTGGAGCGCGATCTCGACTTCGCTGTCGACGGTGAGCGTGGGGTCGTACGCGGGCCAGGGTGCGCGTGCAATCAACTCCTTGTGTCCGGTTGCTTCCCAAAGTTCCTCCGTCATGTGCGGCGCGAATGGGGCAAGAAGTTTGATGAACGCTTCGTGATCCGCTTTCGAAAGCGTCGCGCCTTCGCATTCGTTCACGAAAATCATCATCGCGCTGATGGCAGTATTGAATTTGAAATGCTCGATGTCTTCGGTGACCTTCTTGATCGTCTTGTGCAGGAGCGCGCGGAGCTTCACCGGAGTTTCATCTCCCGCCTGCAATTTCCAGACGCGTTCCAAAAAACGGCGCTGGCCGATGATGCCGGTCGTGCTCCAAGGCTTCACGTGCTCGAAGTCTCCCATGAACATTTCGTAGAGGCGGAAGGCGTCGGCGCCATGCTCGGCGATCACGTCGTCGGGATTCACGACGTTACCGCGCGACTTCGACATCTTTTCACCGTCCTCGCCCAGGATCAGACCCTGATTCTTGAGTTTCGTGAACGGTTCGTCGAACTTCACGACTTTCGCGTCGAAGAGCACCTTCGTGAAGAAGCGCGCGTAGAGCAAGTGGAGCACGGCGTGTTCCGCGCCGCCGACGTAGGTGTCGACGGGGCTCCAATAATCCAGCTTGTCTTTGGCCGCGAAAGCGCTTTCGTTCTTCGGATCGCAGTAACGCAGGAAGTACCACGAAGAATCGACGAACGTGTCCATCGTGTCGGATTCGCGGCGCGCGGGCTTGCCGCATTTCGGACAGGTCGCGTCATGAAACGCTTTCGAGCGCGTCAGCGGCGATTCCCCCGTCGGGCGGAAGTCGACGTCGGTCGGCAGCGTGACGGGCAGCTGCTCTTCCGGCACCGGTTGTTCGCCGTGCTCATCGCAATAGACGATCGGGATCGGCGCGCCCCAATAGCGTTGGCGGGAAACGAGCCAGTCGCGAAGATGGTAATTGATTTGGCGGCGTCCTTTCTTTTCGGTTTCCAAAGCGGCGACGATTTTCTTTCTGGCTTCTTCCGAAGTCAGGCCGTCGAATGCGCCGGAACCGGTCAAAACGCCGTCGTCGGTATACGCACGGTCGAAAGCGAATTTCTGAAGCACGTAGGCGTGGAGCGGATCGGAAATCTTCGTCGCGGCTTCGTCGCGCGCGAGCCACTCGACAGTGAACTTCCCCTGCTCGTCGGCTTCAAGTGCTGTTTCGTCGCGGCGGTCGCTCTTCAAGCGGAAGTGCAGACCAATGGCGTCGATCGCTCGGCCGACGTTTTTGGAATGTGCGAAGTAGCGGTGATGAATCGTTTCGGAAATGCCGACGAGATCGAGATCAGCGTAGCCGGTCTCTTCGAGAATCTCGCGGCGTGCGCAGGCTTCCGAATCTTCGTTCTCGTCGCGTCCGCCGCCGACGAGGAGATGCCCGCCCATCGAGGCGCCCCAGTTGATGGAAAGGACTTTCCCAGCCGCATCTTCAACCAGGGCGACGATGCTACGGCGGTATTCCGGCTTTTCTTGCGGCGTACCAGTGACCGGCTCGATCACGACGACGTTCCGCAGTCCGTATGTTTTAGCGAAGGCGTGATCGCGATCATCATGCGCCGGCACGACCATGACCGCGCCCGTGCCGTATTGCGGCAAGACGTAGTCGGCGACAAAGACCGGCACGTTTTCGCCCGTGAATGGATGCTTGGTATACGCTCCTGTAAAGACGCCCGTCTTGGCCTGATCGGTGCCAGTGCGTTCCAGTTCAGATTTCTTTTTGGTGGCTTCGATATACGCGGCGACGTTCCCCTTCTCCGCCTCGGTAGTGATGCGTCCGACAATAGGATGTTCCGGCGCGACAACGACGGCCGTCACGCCGAAGAGCGTGTCCGGACGCGTGGTGAAGACCGCCAGATCGAATTCGCCTCCATCTTCCTGAAGGCCGCGGAAATTGATTTCGGCGCCTTCGCTGCGTCCGATCCAATTGCGCTGCATCGCCTTGATCTTCTCCGGCCAGTCGAGACTATCGAGATCGTAGAGGAGGCGGTCGGCAAAGTCGGTGATCTTGAAAAACCACTGCGACAATTCTTTTTGCACGACCGGATTTTTGCAACGCTCGCAGTTGCCGTCGACGACTTGCTCGTTGGCCAGCACTGTCTGGTCGAATTCGCACCAATTGACCGGCGCCTGTTTCTTGTACGCCAACCCGTTCTTATAGAGGAGCAGGAACATCCACTGCGTCCACTTGTAATAGGAGGGCAGGCTGGTGTTGATCTCGCGATCCCAGTCGTACGAAAAACCGATCAGCTTGAGTTGGCGAATGTAGTTCGCGACGCTCTGTTGCGTGATGTCGTGCGGATGGCCGCCGATCTTGATCGCGTAGTTTTCAGCGGGCAGACCGAAAGCGTCCCAGCCCATCGGATGCAGGACGTTCTTTCCGTCCATCCTGCGTTTGCGCGAGAGGATATCGGTGGCGATATACCCGATCGGGTGGCCGACGTGCAGGCCGTTCGACGACGGATACGGGAACATGTCGAGGATGTAGCACTTCTCTTTCGACGGAGCTTCCTTCGCCGAAAAGACGCGCTCGGCATCCCAGCGCGCCTGCCATTTCTTTTCGAGCTCCCTGGGATCGTATTTCCGCATAGCAAAACGACGTTAGCACGGGCGATGGCGCCCTGCAACGTCGGTTATTCCATCAATTTCAGATACGCGTACCGACCGAGTTCCACCACGACGCCCAGACCGAAACACAGCACGTAGACCTGCATGAAGGCCACGAACGGCAGAAGATTCATCGCGTGGCCGAATTTGGCGAGCACCAAAAAAAGATACGCGGCCTCCGCCAGGAAAAAGCCGGCGAGGCTGAACCAGAACAGGCGGCGCATTTGAAGACGTCCGACGACGAACGGCAGGAAGGCGGCCACGAAAAAGCTGATGAAGACGAGATTGGATTGGCGCAGCATCAAACCCCAATCGAGATCCGGCTGCCAGCGGTATGCCAACGAGAGCCAGAGCGCCAATTTCGCGAAACCGAGCGTCAAACCGTATTGCCACCACGCCCCTTCGAGAAACTTTTTCTCAAGTACCAAGACCATATGCGGACAGTATACCACGGTTGACAAAACCGGTTTTCTCGCTATGCTTAGCTCTGGAGGTGTCACGTGCGCCTACTCTTCCTGCCGACGCTCCTTCTATCCGCGCTCCTCGCCTTTCCCCTCGCTGCGGCCGATACGGCCGAATCCGTCCGGGATCCGCGCTTCGGACTGACGTTCCGTGCCGGCTTCCTTCAAGCGGAGGATGATCAATTCAGCACGACCTGGCTTCGTCCAGGACTGCTCGAAGCGTCGGCTTGGATCCTGCGCGCAAAGCGTCCGTGGTTGAACGGCGTTCAGATCAACGGCTTCCTCGGACTGCAGTCGTCCACCGTGACGTACAGCGAACCGGGATTGCTGACGGAGGATCGGTACGGACTTGGTTCCTTCGAGCTGCGCGTGCCGTTCGGTCCGATCGGATCGTTCGGCGTCCACTTCTCGCTCTACGACAACCGCCGTATCCGTCTCCTGGCTTTCGCCAACGCGACGACGCCCCTGGAAACGCCGGAAGCCCACGTCGAGAGCGCCGAGCTCGATCTTGAAGGATCGCTGATCGACATCACCCGGCTCGCGCGCGATCATGCACGCATCACCATGACGGAGCGCACCTATCGCGCGGGAATGACGCTCGCCGTCAACCTGCGATCGAGACGCGAACGTTGGACGCCGTATGTCACGTTCGGCTGGCTGCGGTACAGCACCAAAGTCGGCGTCACGCCTGACGACGACCTCGCCGGGCTGATCATCGCGCTTGGCGCCATGCCCGACGCGTTGAATTCCTACACGATCACGGTCTCCAAACCCTTCGTTTCTCCCGGTCTGCGACTCGACGTCGGACGCCGATGGAGCTTCGAAGTCCAGCCGCTCGTCGGTCGCTACGACGGCGCATGGGTCTTCGCGACGCAGGCCGGAATCACCCGTCGTTTCGGCACTTGACACACCCCCGTTTGCTCTCGGGGGTTTTTTTGTGGGATCGTGAAAGCAGTTCTTCACAACACCCCGCACCAGGAGGTATCGATGCGGAAAACGTGCGTGACCCCCGTCGCCATCTTGCTTCTTATGCTCCTCGGCGATGCGACTGCGCACGCCGACGGAGGCATCCAGCTCCCGTCCGACCCGGACATCGCGGTCAGCATCGGTTCCGGCACGTTCTTCGGCACCAGCAGCCGCTACGAGTTCGCGCGCATCCAGCCGACGTTTCTCGAGCTGGAGCTCACGCTCTTCAATCGCGGCCGCGCATGTCGATGGCTGTGCCGCCTGAACGTGAACGGAACCATCAATCCGGAAACGAATCGGCTTGGCTACCGCGACGAGCTCGAAACCGTCGAAATGAAAGATGCGGACGGCAATGACGTCACTGCTCACAAGAGCGGCGTCGTCAGCGCCCGCGTCGGCACCGGCATCATGTGGGCCGCAAGCACCGGCCTCCAGTTGTCGATTCTCGACGTTTCGCATCTGCACATCGACGTCTTCGGTGAATACTCCGCGTCCCTCCAAACCAAGCGAGCGAACGTCGAAAACCTCGATGTGCACGCCCTGCTTACCAGAGAGGTGAACGGCGAGAAGGTCTACGGCGGCGAGATCGACCTCGACGCCACGCACCTGGCGCAGGAATACGGCACCGTCGCCTTCAACTGGCGCATGATGCATGCCGGCATCACGCTCGCCTTCCCGCTCAAGCCGAAGCGCCTGAACAGCCAGCCGTTCACGCCGTTCCTGCGTCTCGGCGGCGTCTGGTTCGACAGCAAGATCAGCTTGAAGGTCGACCAGAAGCTGCTCGATGACCTCGCCCAATTCGGCGTCAAGCCGGACGACATTCCGTCGGGCAAGCAGGTCACGAAAGTTTCACCGACGGCTACCATCGGCGCGCGCCTCGAGATCAACCGCAACAACGCGCTGGAGTTCAACGGAACGTTCATTCATGCGAGCGGCGTCACCGCCTACCTGATGGTCGGTTCGTACAGCGTGCGATTCGACTACGGCGACATCGCCAGCCTGTTCCGCAGGAAGCGTTAGAAACGAAAACGCCTCGAGCTTGTCGAGGCGTTTTTTCATTTCGTCAGAGGCGCGACGGCAGTTGGTTCAGTTCGGCTTCCCAGGCGTTGATGGCGTTGCCCTTGAAGTACGCGAGCGGGCCCGAGGCAGTAATGACGCTGTCGAAGCTGAAACGGTTCTCACGGAACGCGCGCTCCGAGCTGAACGGACGGGCCACGCCGTTGGTCACATAATAGACCGTGGGCGAGCCTTCGACTTTCAGGAGCGTACCGTTCGGATGCTGCGCTTCTTCAACCGGAACGCCGAGCCGGTAGTTCGTGAAGTACGAGGTGAAGAGCGTGACGACGCGGCGGTTCCAATCGCGACCGTACAGCGACGAAGCGATCTGTTCGTTTTTGATCCAGCGGAGCGTGCCGCCCGGACCGACGGCGTAGACCATGGGATCGGTGCCGAATTTCACGAGGCGCGAACCTTCGCGGATCGGCAGAACGCCGGAGAGCAGCCAACGCGAAAGCGCGGGCGTCTCGACGTCTTGAGCCGTCGGATCACCCCAGGTTTCGACCGTGACGCGATCGGGGAAGACCATGCGCGTTTCCTGGCCATTCAGGAGATACGGTCCGGCCACCGGGGAGCGGACGATCTCCGGCGCGGAAGCGAGTGCGGGCAGGGCCGACGCGAGCAGTGTTGCGGCCGTGAAAAAAGTGAGAATGCGTTTCATACGTGGAAAATTATTTCGGAGCCATAGCGCCGCCGGGGCGACCTTGCGCATCGAGGCAGAAACCGGCCGGATCGACGAAGAAATTCTCGGGACACGCGCAGGTGTCCCCATCGACCGCGCCGCCGGACTGCACGCAGTTGTCCTCGTTCACGCCGGGCGTGGCGTCTTGAGGAATGGGCGGCTGTGATGACGCGCAGCCGGCACCGAGCAGAAAGATCGCGCTTGCGACAAGCAGGATTTTTTTCATAGAAGTTCGTCTCCATAGAATGACACGCTCGAGAAAAAAGAAAAAGCCCCGCGAACGGAGCTAGTCATTGTCGTACGGTGGGCGTTCGCGCACGACGTTTATG
This sequence comes from uncultured Gammaproteobacteria bacterium, assembly GCA_964347735.1. Lineage (GTDB taxonomy): Bacteria > Patescibacteriota > Patescibacteriia > SG8-24 > DYFX01 > DYFX01. The sequence continues at coordinate 185 of CAYFZV010000041.1, read as the reverse complement.
ACGATGTGCGCGATGACGACGAGCAGGATGGTGATGACGTAAAATTCATCTGTGCTGAAATGACGCGCCCTCACCAATAAGACGACGAATGCGGCGATGGTCGTCCAAAGACCGACGAGATACAGTGCGTGGCGCATCTACCCTCCTGCTTGGAGAGATACCACAAAAACGCCCTCCGGTCAAGG
>CAYFZV010000040.1:0-9190 GCA_964347735.1 uncultured Gammaproteobacteria bacterium | reverse complement strand
CGGGCGTCCGGAAAATAAACAGCTGGACGGCGCGGCTTGACGGCTGCGCCGTTTTCGTTTGAAATAGCCTGTTCGGTCGTTCTTTGCCCCTTTACCAGGAGAAATCGTCCGTGAAAAAAACCGAGATCGAAAAGCGTTCGCCGCTGCACCTCGTGAAAGACCCACCGCCTCCGGGGCCTTCCGTAGAAACGCCTTGGACCCCTCCGGCCGAGTTGTGCCTCGACGTCGAGGCCCTTCACAAAAGCGTGATGGAGGCCATCGCGCACGGCGTGTGGGAACAGCAATCGCTGGAGAGAGCCTCTTGTGAAGAGGATCGACAGGATGCCGAGGCGATCGTGCGCACGAAGGTCATCCTCGCGAGCCTTCCGTTCACGTGCGAAAAAGCCGCGCAAGCCCATCAGCTGACGGCCCACGTCTACGACATCCATCCGAAGAAAGACCTGGTCAACATGCCCGGTTTGCATGAAACGGCCCACGCCTCGATCAAGCCCACGGAGTATAACTTGCGCAACACTGCATGGCTGGTCTACCACGCCTGCAAGGCGATGAGACTCAGACCCGAGGTCAAGTTCTATGTCCACGCTCGGGCCGACAAGGGTGACTTCGGGATCTTCATTCATCTCCCATACGATCTTCTCGCTCAGTCTCCGCCGCTCTTCGCTCAGTGATCCGGCATCAGCTCCGATGGCCGGATCTTTTTCATTGACAAACGCCTTGCTCAAAAAAAATCGCAATCATTCAGATCGCGATGAGGGGTGTCGGCACGAGACTGGCAGGGTCCTCGCCGTCCCAACGAATCTTGCTATTCACCACCAGGTCGGTGATGCGGGATTGCCAGGCGTGCTCGACTGCATTGACGCGAGCGGCAAGCGTTTCTGGCGTGTCGGAATGAAGGATCTCGACGCCGCGGCGGAAGAAGACCGGACCTTCGTCGTACTTCTCCGTCACGAAGTGCATGCAGACTTCAGTCCGTTCGATCTCGCCGCGCTGGTAGGCTTCGAGCACTGCGGCATGTACGTGATGTCCATACATGCCCCTGCCCCCAAAACGCGGGAGCGGACCTGGATGGATGTTGAAGGTCGTGCGCGGGTTCAGGCCTCGGACCGGCTTGAGCCAACCCGAGAGCGCGTGCCAATCGGCTCGCATCTGCGCGGACAGCATGAGGTAGCCATCGGCATCCCACGGCGGTTGGAGATGGAAAAACGGAATCCCTGTTTCATTGGCATGGCGATAGATGCCGCCGCTCGCATGGTTTGAAACGACGCCGACGATCTCGGCACGCAGGACCCCGGCCTGCATGTCCGTCACCAGCCGACGAAAGCCTGATCCTCCGCCCTCGGCGGTTCCGGATGCGAAGATGAGCAGTCTCGGAAGTTTCTCGGACATGATTCCTCCGTCCCGTTTATATCGGATCATGGAGCGCTTGGCAACCTTGACGCGGATGATTTTTTCGAGGACACTCCGTACGGAGGATTCATGACGAAAGCATCGCTCAGCATAGAGGCGTGGTGGGAAGGCGATATCCGTATCGACGAGTGGGACGGACCGATGATCGCGTTTGCCTGCGGCCATGCTGACCGTGCCACGTTCAAGATCAACACCTTCGGCGAGATCGTGACCCTGAAGCCAGAATTCCTCGAGAAACGCGAACGTTGCGGAGTCTGCGAAGTCGCCTACCTGCGTTCCATACTGACCGCCTGCGTCGCGTGCAAGCGCTCGATCTTTCCCGGCGACCAGGTGGCGATCTACACGGTCGGGATCGGTTGTATGCGACGAGACTGTAGCGGCTACATGGGAGCCGGCGCCCTTGCCGGACACTGGGACGGCCAGGGCGTCAAATCCTTGTTCGAGCCCGGGGACACCACGTTTATAGACCCGTAAGGGTCTTTTTTCTTGACCGCATCTGTCCTGGCCGATACGCTATCCCCGATATGCGCTATTCCCAACTTTTCGGAAAAACCTCCAAGAACGCGCCCTCCGACGCGGATTCTCCGAACGCCCGTTTGCTCGAACAGGCCGGTTACGTCGACCAGCTCATGGCCGGCGTCTATTCGTATCTCCCGCTCGGACTTCGTGTGCTCGCCAAGATCGAAAAGATCGTTCGCGAGGAAATGAACGCGATCGGCGGACAGGAAATCCTGATGCCTGCGCTGCAGCCGAAAGAAAACTGGGAAACGACCGGTCGCTGGACGGACCCCGGTCCGGAAGTTATGTTCCAATTCAAGGGACGTGGCGACAAGGAAATGGGTTTGGGTTGGACGCACGAGGAAATCGTCACGCCGCTCGCAGGGAAATTCATCAAGTCGTATCGCGATCTTCCGCTCGCTGTCTACCAGATTCAGGACAAATTCCGCAACGAGGCGCGCGCCAAGTCCGGCCTCCTGCGCGGCCGCGAGTTTTGGATGAAGGACATGTACTCCTTTCACCGCGACGAAACCGATCTCGAAGCCTTCTACGCGAAAGCGACTGAGGCCTATTTCAACGTCTTCAAGCGCTGCGACATGGACGCGCTCCTGGTCGAAGCTTCCGGCGGCGCCTTTTCAAAATATTCGCATGAGTTCCAGGTGTTGACCGCGTCCGGCGAAGATCTCGTCTACTGGTGCGAAAAGTGCCGATACGCGCAGAACAAGGAGATCGCCGAGATGAAAGCAGGCGATGCATGCCCGAAATGCGGCGGCACCGTGCAGGAAGGCAAAGCGATCGAAGTCGGCAACATTTTCCAACTGAAGACGCGCTTCACCGAACCATTCGGCGTGCACTACACCGCCGAAGACGGATCGCAGCAGAAGGTACAGATGGGCTGCTACGGCATCGGCCCTTCGCGCGTGATGGGCACGGTCGTCGAAGCGCACCATGACGCCAAGGGGATCGTCTGGCCGAAAGCCATTGCGCCGTTCGACGTTCATGTCGTGCCGCTCAAAGCCAAGACTCCGGAAGCGCAGGGCGCCGTCGACGAAGCTGTCGCGAAGATCGAGCGCGAGCTGGCCTCCGCCGGCATCGAAGCGCTCGTCGATGACCGCGAACTCATGGCCGGTGAAAAATTCGCCGACGCCGACTTGATCGGCATTCCGGTGCGCCTCGTCGTTTCCGAAAAATCCATCGCCGCGGGCGGCGTCGAATGGAAAGAACGCGCCAAGAGCGAAGCCGAAACGGTTTCGCTCGACGACGTGAAACAAAAAACACTCGCCTGGTTCAAGGCGTAAGAGGGGAGTCCTGCCGTGGGTCAACGCAAAGACAGGCTGTTCAAGCTGATTGATCAGTTGTTCGATGATCCTGAAACGCGCGACGTGTACAAGAAACGCGCCGCCAACGTGCTGACCGACGCGGAAGCTGAAGACGTCGCCAACGACATCGAAGCGATACTGCGCGGCACGCCGGACGGAGAAGTCATGATCAAAGCCTACGTCGCCAAACAAATGGCCGCGCACCGCAAACGCAAACCCCGCTCCTGAAAGCGGGGTGTTTTTATCGAATGGGTAGGGCGCGCAGGCGATGTCCACGGCAGTGCCCGTTGGCACTGACGGGGATGTCGCCGAAAGCGACCGACGGGCCGTTAAGCCTTTCCTTTGAGCGAATCCTTCAGTGTTTTTCCAGCTTTGAATTTCGGGACTCTCACTTCGGGGATCGTGATGCGTTCGGTCGGTTTTTGAGGGTTCACGCCCATGCGCGCGGCGCGGGTGCGGGCCGAGAAGGCGCCGAAGCCGGCGATCGTGACTTCGCCGTCGGCCTTGAGTTCCTGGATAATCAAATCCGTGAGCGTCTCGATGATTTCTTCACCGCGCTTCTTCGGAAAATCCATTTTCTCGGCGAGTCGCATCGCCAGTTCAGCTTTGTTCATATGTTACTCGATGATCTTTTGAATGTGTTCAATCTTCACTGCCTTCATGTCGTCTCCGACGGTCACAACGACCGCATTGAGATCGACAGGGCCGCTTTCCGGAATCTCGAAGGGGATGGCTTCGCCCTCGATGAAGCGGCTGATCGGCCCCTCGGGGGCGACGCCGAGCACGGAGTGGCGCGCGCCGGTCATGCCGATGTCGGTCAGGTAGGCGGTGCCTTTCGGCATCAGGCGGGCATCGGCGGTCGGGACGTGCGTGTGCGTGCCCGTGACGGAGGAAACGCGTCCGTCGAAGTGGAAGCCGAAGGCGATCCGTTCGGAACTGGCCTCGCCGTGCAGGTCTACGAGAATCGCGTCGAACGTTTCTCCTTCATGGCGTCGCAGGATCGCTTCCATGGCTTCAAAGGGATTGCCGTACGGTTCCCGCATGAAGATCTGACAGATCAAGTTTACCACCAGCACCTTTTTTCCTCCAACGTTCAACGTTTTTTCCCCTTCACCGGCCGTGCCGGGCGGAAAATTTTCGGGACGGATCAGACGGTCTTTGAGATCGGGATCTTCCCAGGCTTCGTGCGGCCCTTTCGGGTTGGCGAAGATGTGATTGCCCGAGGTGAAAAAATCAACGCCGCCTTTTCTCAATTCGGCAAGGATCGGCTTGGTGAGCCCTTTGCCGTGCGCAAGGTTCTCGGCGTTCACGATGGTCAGGTCCGGGCGGTATGTTTCTTTCAATTCCGGAAGGGCCTTGAGAAGCGCCTCCCGCCCGATCTTCCCGACGACGTCGCCGAACAACAGGAACGTAAGCATAAGGGCTTCTTTTAGCGAGACGTAGCGGAGGCCAGAACTTTACCGCGCGTATTCGATCGCGCGCATCTCCCGGATGACGTTGATCTTGATCTCGCCCGGGTACTGGAGTTCCTGCTCGCACTTCTTGGCGATGTCTTTAGCGAGCTGCCAGGCGCCCAGGTCATCGATCTTTTGGGGCGAAACGAAGACGCGCATTTCGCGCCCGGCTTGGATCGCGTACGCGTGCTCGACGGCGGGGAAGGAGGTTGCGACTTTCTCGAGGTCCTCGAGGCGGCGCACATAGTTCTCAAGCGTGTCTTTGCGCGCGCCGGGTCGAGAACCGGAAATCGCATCGGCGGCTTTGCAGATGTAGCCTTCGACGTTGCGCGGCTTGTCTTCGTGGTGCGAGAGCGAATGGTAGGCGACTTCTTCGGGGAAGCCGAATTTCTTCATGATGTTGTAGCCGATCTCCGGGTGCGCGCCGGGGACGTCATGGTCGACGGCTTTGCCGACGTCATGGAAGAGTCCGCCCTTCAGGAGTTCGGCCGCATTGGCGCCGAGTTCCTTGCCGAGATAGTTGCCGATCAAAGCGACTTCGATCGAGTGGCGCAGTACGTTCTGTCCGTACGACGTGCGGTACTTCAAGCGGCCGAGGATCGAGATCAGCTTCGGATCGACGGAGCCGAGCGGGATGCCACATTCGATCATCGCGTCTTCGCCGGCTTTCTTGATGTCGAGCGCGAGCGTGCGCTTGGCTTCCTCGATCGCTTCTTCGATTTTTGTCGGTTGAATGCGACCGTCCTTGATGAGCGACTCGAGCGCGAGACGCGCGACTTGGCGGCGGATGGGGGAGAAGCCCGAAACCGTGATGATGTTCGGGGTGTCATCGACGATGATTTCGGTGCCTGTCTGTTGTTCGAGCGCCTTGATGTTGCGGCCTTCCTTGCCGATGATGCGGCCTTTCATGTCGTCGCTCGGAAGCTGGACCTGCGTCGTCGTGGTTTCCGCGCAGTGCGAAGACGCGACGCGCGAGATGACGGTCGACAGGATGTTGCGCGCCTTGATTTCGTATTCTTCGGTGCCGGCGCGCTCGATCTTGCGGATGCGCGAGAGGATCTCGTCCTGCGCCTCTTCTTCGATGGCCTTGAAGAGCTGCTCCTTCGCGGCTTCGCGCGGGAGTTCAGCGACTTTTTCGAGGCGGTCGCGGACAGCGGCCTTCAGCTGGTCGAGATCGAGCTTCGAGGCTTCAAGTTCTTTGGAGGCGTCGTCGACTTTCTGATTTTTTTTCTGGAGATCGAGCAGTTGCTGGTCGAAGAGAGATTCCCGCTTTTCGAGGCGCTGCTGGACGGCGTTCAGTTCCTTGCGGCGCTCGGATTCATCGCGCTTGGCCTCGTCGAGTATCTGTACGGACTTTTGCTTGGCTTGCAGCTCGAGATCCTGGGCTTTCAATTTCGCCTGATTGATCGTCTCTTCCGCGCGCGCATTGGCGGAAGCGATCTTGGCCGCCGAGAGCTTTTTCTGGACGAAGGTGCCGGCCACGATACCGAGAGCGAGCGCGAGGAGACCGAGCAACAAAACAGTGACGGACATATTTGGAGGGGCCGCCCTTCGGTACCTTGAGGTTGTGCGTACGAAAAAGGAGAAAGCTTACGCTTTCCTCACGCGGTGCGCGGATTCGGTCGTATCAGCCGGAAGTGCGGTCCAAAATCGCATAGGGGGTGGTGCGCAACGTTCGTACTCAACCGGTACAGGAAGGTCGGAAAGATAATGTTGAGCTGCTTCGACCTTATCATGAGAAAGGGTCCGCGGCAAGCCCGTAGAAGGCTTCGCGTCATGTGTCGTGGATGTATACTGCGGCTATGAAGAAACACCCGGGTTTGATCCTCTTTTTGCTGGCCTTGGCCGTTTTCGGCGTGATCCATACGGGACCGGGTTTCGGCGATCCAGATGCCTACTACCATCTTGAGCTGGCGAAGCTGACGGCCGGGCACGGGCCGATCCGCGCGTTCGATTGGCTGCCGCTCACGACGCTCTCTGGCCACTACGCCGACCAACACTTCCTGTACCACGTTGCGCTGATCCCGTTCCTGAATGTCTTCGGTGATTTTTACGGTCTCAAGATCGCAACCGTCGTTTTTGCCGCGCTGGCGATAACGGCTTTCGCTTGGATGCTCGGCGTCTATGGCATCCGGCGTCCTTGGTTGTGGACGCTCCCGCTGCTATGCGCGAGCGGATTTTTATTCCGCCTCCTTCTCACCAAAGCGTCTGCGCTCGCGCTCGCCTCCTTCTTCCTGTTCCTCGGAATTTTGAAAATGAAGCATCGGGTCGCCGCCTTTTTTCTAGCCTTCGGATACGTCTGGTTGCATGCTGGCTGGCCGATCCTGGGGATTGCGGCCTTCGCGCACGCGGTCGTGAAGCGCGACGTGAAAATGCTTCTTGCCGTCGGTACGGGATTGGTCGCGGGCATGATCCTGAATCCTTTTTTTCCTTCGAACTTCGCGTTCAATTGGGAACAGATCGTGCAGATCGCCGTCGTTGGAAATCACGATCCTGGCGTGCAGGTCGGCAACGAATGGAATCCGATGGAACCGGGCTGGCTGCTCGTTGAAAACGCACTGCTCTTCCTTGTGATCGGCGCAGCCTTCGTGCGCCTCGGCTCGATGGTGCTCGGAAAAGAAAAACCGCCGGAGGTCTCGGCGGATCGGCGGCGCGATATCGTTTTCATCATCGCGCTCGCCTCGTTCTTCCTGTGCCTGACGCTCCGGCAGGCGCGTCAAAAAGAATATTTCTTGCCGCTCGGTCTCTTCGCCGGCGCGCTCCTGGGCGACGCGCTCCTGCTGGATACGCTCGCGACCTTCGAACGCGTGCGCGTCGCGTGCGGTCGATGGTTCAAGCCACTTCTCGTTTCCAGCGTCGCTCTTGTTACGGCGCTGTCCGTCCATGGTATTTGGTATGCGCACAAACTTTACGTGCAACGCCAGCCGTTCAGCCGCTTCGCCGCCGCGGGCGCATGGATGCGCGCGCACGTCCCTGCGGGGGAGACCGTCTTCCACGCCGCCTGGGACGATTTTCCGTACCTCTTCTACCGCGACAATACGCATCGGTATATCGCCGGCATGGATCCGATGTTCTTCTATCGCCAGGATCCGGCGAAATACTGGCTCTGGCGCGACATCGGCGACGGCCGACGGCACGATCCGTCAGCTTTGATCAAAAATGATTTCAATGCGCGATATGTTTTCGTAAAGCGCACGCGCGACGCGATGCGCCCATTCATAGAAAAAGACCCGTTAATGGAACGGGTCTATCAGGACGACGAGGCGGAGGTGTGGCGCGTGCGTTGAGTTTCGACGGCGGCGGGCAGCGTTACGTAGAAAATCGTGGTGTACGTGCGAAAACACGGTGAGAGCCGGGAACGAACCTTCACCTGGAAGCCGATCTCGCGTAGAAAGCGGGCGAAGGCGCGGGTCACTCGGAACCATTCGGGATTGGTGCGCACCATGTCAAGTGAAAACCAAACCGCCATGTCTTGATTATCAAGATATGGTTCCGGATAACATCGGAATTCGTCGCGAAAACCGATGGAACCGGCGGTATAGGTCATCAGCCTACTCGTGAGAGTATTGAAACGCGCTCTTTCGGGCGGCCTTAGCTCGCGGGAGTAATGATGTCCTGCCGCGAAGAACGCATTTCTAAGCCTGGAGAGCTTGCTCTTCTCTTGCTGGCGGTACGAGACCGTGCGCCGTTGTCTTTGCTCTTGGCTCACGAACCATGCTCTGGTCGTCTTGAACAACGTGAGGACCGAATGTTCCTGCATGGAGGCTCCTTTGAAAGAACTGAAGGTAGCCTAGCGAGAATCCGCCATTTGTCAATAAAAAAGACCCATTCATGGAACGGGTCTGTCGGATCATTCTTCCGGCACGTGTCGGAAGATCAGTTCGCTCACTTGCGTTTGGACGATATTCCAGCCGTCGACCACCAGCAGTTCGCGGAGTTGGACGATCTGGGTCCTGTTCAGCGTTGTTCCCGGGCGATACACCATCTCCTCGAATGGTCCTTTCGCTTCGCGCGCGGTGAGGATTTTCTTGATCTTGGTCGTACAAAGACGATAGGCCTGTCGGACAGACTTTGGCGCTTTGTTGAACAGACGTTCGAACTTGGTCTTCCGCTGTTTGACCGCCTCATTCTTTTGGTCAAAAAAACCTTTCACGCTCGGCATCGGCGGAGCGGGTTGTACAAGCTCGACTTCGACGAGCGGTCGTCCGGCGTTCTCGCCGCCACGCGCAGGATACACGATCACGACCGCGCGAAAGCCGTTGCGCGGATGATTGAGGAGCACGCAGGCTTCGCGCGCCTCCTGATACGAATGCGCATGGGCATGCGCGTACTCTTCCTTCTCGCGCCGCGCTTCGGCGATCTTGCGGCGGCAGTAGCGATAGAACGAACGACCGGCTTCCGAAAGTTCGCTCATGTCGCGCCGGAAAATCTCATTGAGCTTGGATCTTTTCACGAGCGAACTCCTTGAAAGAACGTTGGATGCGCCCAACGTAGCAACGCATCGCCCGAGCG
>CAYFZV010000039.1:0-9203 GCA_964347735.1 uncultured Gammaproteobacteria bacterium | reverse complement strand
CGGCGCGGCCCATGAAACTCCTGATCGACATCTTCCCCGATCTTTCAGAAGACGAGCTGCTCGTGAAACTCGAAGCCGCTTTCGCGGGGCATGCAAAAAAACTACTCGGCAACGTCTTGGATTTCATGATGTCGAAATCGCTGGCGGAAGCGCTTTGCCTCGATCTGGAGCTTGATCAGCACAAACGCGCGGCCGAAGTCGCCAAGAAAGACGTACGCCGCATTATGACGTGGCTCAAAGGCATTCCGCTCCATGTGATCGGTCGGGGCGCGGGCGACGAGTTCGTTACCGCCGGCGGCGTCGATCTTGCGGATGTGGATCCGCGCACGATGGAATCGAAAGTCTCCCCCGGGCTTTTTTTCGCGGGTGAGATCCTCGATATCGACGGTTTCACCGGGGGATTCAATCTCCAGGCCTCCTGGGCGGCCGGTCGTGCAGCCGGTGAAAGCGCTTCGACGGCTGTCGGACCGTAAGGGTGGAACCCATCACGCGTCTCCATCTATATAAACTTTTAAAAAAGCGCATATGGAAAGGAAGAACTACGTGAAAGGCATCGTCGCCCTCGCGGCGGTGGGCGCGGGCGCCGTCGCCATCCATCTGTTTACGACTCGCAATAAGAAAGGCCGCGCATTGCGTGCTACGGCTGGAAGGATCCGTGATCACGTCGCCGAACGTGTCGCAAAAATCGGCAGGATCTCGAGGAAATCTTACGACCGCATCGTTGACGCCGCAGTGGACGAGTACCGGGCCATAAAGACGCTTTCGGAGAACGAATTCGAAGACCTTGCCGCCGAGTTGAAATCGGATTGGGAAGGCGTCAAAAATATTTTTCAGGAAAATACGGATACGGGAATCGTCGACGAGGATCGGGTCATGTCGTAGTCCGCGTAGGGTTGGCGCGGCATAATGTTCCTTACGTTTTACGCCCGGCCGCGTTATACTGGTTGTTCCTATGTGTTTTTCCGCGACTGCAAGTTTTGCCGCGGCCGCAGGCCTCGGCGCCGTCGGTGCGGCTTCTCTTCGACATGTTCGTTCGAAAGACCAGGTGGCCCTCGCGCTGGTGCCGACGCTCTTCGCTATCCAGCAAGCGGTGGAAGGCATTGTCTGGCTAACGTTCGGCCGGCCGGCACTGCATGCCGCCGCCACATTCGTCTTCGTGCTGTTCTCGCACGTGTTCTGGCCCGTTTTTTTGCCGATCGCGGTCTGGTTGATCGAACCTGATCGTCGCCGTCGGCGCGTTCTTGTTGTTTTGATCACCTTGGGTGCCGCCGTGAGTGCGACGCTTCTCCTCACCATCCTGAAAGGACCCATTTCGGCGGAAATCGCCGGCCGCAGTCTCAATTACGTCGTGCGCATTCCGGATGTGCCGTTCGGGTTTGTCGCGTATCTTTTGGCAACGTGCTTCAGCTGTCTGCTGTCAACGCGGAAATACGTGAAATTGTTCGGTGCCGCGCTCGTACTTTCCCTGCTGATCGCCTCCTGGTCGTATCGTCAGGCCCTCTACTCCGTCTGGTGCTTTTTCGCGGCGCTGCTAAGCCTGATCATCTACGTCCATCTGCGACAAGAAAGAAGCGGTACGAAAAACGGCGCTTGAAGCGTCGTTTTTGGTTTCGGATCGTTCCAAGCGCTCAAACGGTGCGGCGGGCCATCTTTACGATCAAGAGGAAGAGGACGGCGCCGAGCAGGGACATGAGCAAAGAGCCCACGCTCGTCGCCGGCTGAATGCCGAATGTGCCGGAGAGGAGACCGCCGACCAGCGCACCAACGACACCGACAAGAATGTTGCCGCCCACGCCGAATCCGCGTCCTTTTACGATCATGCCGGCAAGCCAGCCGACCACGAGACCGACGAGCAGGAAATAGATGATGTACATACGTTCTAGCTTAATAATTTGGGGGCTTCTCCTGACCCTTCCGTTGACGGTCTTCCAGCCCCTTATCTTACGCCTAAAATCAGGTACGAGATCGTCTTTCCTTGCGCGGAAATTGAAACATGCTCGCCGGGTTTCCGGCCCAATAGAGCCGCGCCGAGCGGGGAGAGGTAGGAGATGGCGCCGCTGCCGGGTGATGTTTCCTGGGAGCCGACGATGTCATATATTTTCTTTTTCCCGTTGACCTCGACTTCCACGGAAGCGCCGATGCGCACGCTGCCGTCCGCGGCCGCGCCGCGCCGGATGGGAATCGCGTTCTTGAGACGCTCTTTGATTTCAAACGTGCGCATGTCGAGGCCGTTCACTTTGGCTTTGGCCGCCGAATACGCAAAATTTTCGGAAAGGTCGCCCATCTCGCGGGTACGTCGAAGTTCCTCGACCGCTTTCGGCCGGATGTGCGTCTCGATGCGTTCGAGCTCGCTTTTCAATTCCTGGATCTTTTCCGCCGTCAGGTGGTAGTCGTCGGGGCCGGAAGCGTACTTTCCAGGCTTGCGTTTGGGGACTTGCATAGCGGGTCCATGGTACCGGACTTGCCGAGCGCCGCAAAATCACGTATCATTCCTGCCGATATGGCAAATGACAGCGTCGTCCTCCGCTTTAGCGAGGTCACCTTCGATTATGGAGAGAACAAGCCCATCCTGGATGAGGCTTCTTTTTCCGTCCGCAATGGCTCGAAGATTGCTCTGATGGGCCAGAACGGTGCGGGTAAAACATCCCTTTTCAAGATGATTCTCGGCGAATCCAAGCCGAAGTCCGGAGGGATCTTCCTGACGCCCAAAGAGGCGACAGTCGGTATTGCCAAGCAGGTCGTGGCGCTCGAGCAGGCCGACATGACCGTGCGTGATTTCTTCGGCTCCACGTTCGCCGAAGTGCCGTACAACCTCGACAAGCGCATCGCCGACGTTCTGGACGCCGTGAATCTTTCGACCGACATTACGAAAAAAGTGCGCGCGCATTCCGGCGGCCAGCAGGCGCGTCTGCTTCTGGCCTACGCGCTGATCCAGAATCCGGACATCCTCCTGCTCGACGAGCCGACGAACAATCTGGACCAAGCGGGCATCGACCACCTGACCGGCTTCCTCATGACCTATGACAAAACGGTTATCGTCATTTCGCACGACGCGGAATTCTTGAACGCCTTCACCGACGGCGTCTTGTATCTCGACGTGCACACGCACAAAGTCGAACAGTACGACGGCAACTACTTCAACGTCGTCGAGGAGATCACCCAGCGCGTCGAACGCGAACGCCAGCAGAACGCGCGGGCAGAATCGGAAATCAGGAAGAAGCGCGAGCAGGCTGAAGTCTTCGCCCATAAAGGCGGCAAGCTCCGCTCGGTCGCCAAGCGCATGCGCGAGGCCGCCGAAGAAGCCGAGGAGAGCATGGTCGAAGTGCGCCAGGAAGATCGCACGATCCGCGACTTCACGATCCCGTGCCAGAAATTCGACTTCGAATTCAGCGGCAAGATCGTCGACATCAAGAAGGTCGGTATCGTCAAAGAAGGCGAACCCGTTTTGAAGGATCTTGACCTCACGCTCCGCCGCGGGTCCCACCTGTTGCTCAAGGGCCCGAACGGCATCGGCAAGACCACGCTCCTCGAAAAAATCGCCTCCGGCACGGCCGAGGGCGTCGAGATCGGCAAAGGCGTCGTCGTCGGCTATTACCGCCAGGACTTCTCAACCTTGGACTTCAACCAGACCGGCTACGCGAGCCTGTACGACGCCATGGTGGAGAAAAGCGAGGTGGACCTCCGTTCGTCCGCCGCGGGCTTCTTGCTCGACGGCAAGGCGCTGGCGACGAAAATCGGTCAGCTCTCGGAAGGTCAGAAAGGTCTCCTGGCCTTCGCCCGTCTCATGCTGATGCGCCCAGGCCTGTTGATCCTCGACGAGCCCACCAATCACATCAACTTCCGCCACCTGCCGGTCATCGCCAAAGCGCTCGACGAATACGAAGGCGCATTGATCCTCGTCAGCCATATTCCGGACTTCGTTTCTCAGATTCGCATCAGCGAACGTATCGATCTCGCCGCGCTCTGATGCGCCACGCCCGGCACGCCGTTCGTATCCGTAGTGCTTTGTTCATCTAACACGCGCCACATGTCCTCGAACGTCAAAAAACTCGCCGTCGCCGCCATTGTTTTCGCCGCTGTGGGTCTCGGAGTCTTTTTGTATGCCACGCGCCCGCTTGCCGCGCCGAGCGCTCCGACCGGATCCGCTTCGCCATCCGTGAATATCGTTCAAGGACAGAAGGCCTATCGCGTCGATGCGGCTTCCTCCAAAGTGACATTCACCCTCAACGAAGTTTTGAGCGGCTCGCCGTTCTTGGTCGTGGGTGAAACGAACCAGGTGAACGCGGACATCGCGCTGGACCTCGATCGGCCGTCCGCGACCAAGATCGGCACGGTCAAGATCGATGCGCGCAGCTTCAAGACCGACAGCGCGCGCCGCGACAGCATGATCGGGCGCTTCATTCTGAAATCGGAAGATCCGGCCACGGAATACATTGTCTTTGAAACGAAGTCGCTCGAAGGCATGCCGGAAAAGATCGAGATCGGAAAGAGCTTTACGTTCAAAGCCAGCGGCGACCTGACGATCGCGGGCGTCACCAAGCCGGCGACCTTCAACGGCACGGCCACGCTCGGCGCGGACGGCGTCCTGAAAGGCGAAGCCGCCTCGACGGTACAGCGCGTCGACTACAACCTCGTCATCCCGAACGTGCCCTTCGTCGCGAACGTCGACCAACAGGTCAACCTGAAGATCGAATTCGTCGCGAAAACGATCGCAGAATAGTCGACACATAAAAAGAACGCCTTCCCGGCGTTCTTTTTTGGACTCCCGAGCCATGCTACACTGCCGTCCATGAAAGGCAGAGCGTTCACTTTAGTGGCCGGAATCGCCTTGTTGGCGGGCGGTATTTTCCTTTTGAGCCCGCTCTCGCATAAAGCGAAAGGCAGCCCGGTGCAAACCTTAGCCGAAGAACCGCCGCCGGTGCCGAACGTACCCGAAGATCGCATCGAGACCGTCGAGATTCCACCGAAGGCTACGTTCAGTTTGCTGATGGAAAACCAGAGTGTCGGCGGTGAGGATGCGGCAGCCATCTATGCGGCGGCGAAAGACGTGTATGACCTCGCCTCCATCCGCGCGGGCAAGAGGATCGAACTCGCGTATGATCCTCAAACGGATGCACTCAAGTCGCTCATGTATCCGATTTCCGGCGACGAGGAGCTGCGCGTGCGCAAGGGCACCGAAGGTTGGAAAGCGGAGATCGCATCGATCGTCTATGACGTGAAGACCAAGAGCGTAAAAGGCACGGTCGATTCTTCTTTGTACGCCGCCGCTTTGGCCCAAGGCATGGATGAACGTGCCGTCATCGAACTCGGAGACGTGTTCCAATGGACGATCGACTTCGCGCAGGACGTGCGCGTCGGCGACACGTTCTCCGTCGTATACGAAGAACGCTATCGCGACGGCGTCTATGTGATGCCGGGTGCCGTCTTGGTCGCGGAGTATGTGAACGATGGTGTGGCACGCCGCGCGTATCTTTTTGAGAACGCCGCGGGCGAAGAAGGGTATTACGACGAGAAAGGCACCGCCCTGCGCAAGATGTTCTTAAAAGCTCCCGTCGCCTTCAAGTACATCACTTCCGGTTTCACGACGGGCTTGCGCTATGTCAGCGCGTTCAATACATCGACCGGCCACCGTGCCATCGACTACGCGGCAGCCAAAGGTACGCCAATCCGCGCGACGGCCGACGGCGTCGTTGCCTTCGCCGGCTGGGAAGGGCCGTACGGCAACAAGGTTTCAATTCGTCACAACGCGACGTACACCACGAATTACGCGCACCAATCGAAGATCGCCGTAAAACGCGGACAACGCGTCACGCAGGGGCAGGTCATCGGGTATGTCGGTTCGACCGGTTTTTCAACCGGTCCGCACTTGCACTATGAACTCGTGAAAAACGGCACGAAGATCAACCCGATGAAGGAAACGTTCCCAGGCACGGATCCCATCAAGCCGGAGGAATTCGCCGCTTTCGAGAGCGTCGTTGAATCTTGGAAAAACAAACTGCCATAACCTATGCGTAAATTCGCGTTTCCGTTGATGCTTCTGGCCCTCGCTATCGCTGGTGTTTGGCTCGGTGCGCACTGGCCGATGTCCGGTGGACGTGTGCGACAGGAGGCGAAGGTCGTCGGGCCGTTGCCGTCGCCGGAACAACTGGTGGCGGACAAACCCGAAGCCCTGCTGACGGGATCGGCCACGGCGGAAGAAGAAATCGCGAACGCGCCGTCGATCGGCTATCTCCCGCCGGCCAACACGAACCTCACGGGCGGCACACTTGGCCGCCAACGCGTGCCGTTGCCGGAAAACATCGGCGAGATCCATCAGCTGTATTACGACACGGCCGTCCTCACGCTTTTCATGACGGTCACCGAGCCCGACGGAGCCCGATCCGTTTGGAGGTTGCCTGAGAACGGCAAAGCCGAACGTGTCTTCACCGCCAGCGTCGGAAAAGGGGAGATCAGTATTTTTGCCGACAGCAAAGGTTTCATTTTCATCCAACACGATCATCCCGACCGTCTCTACCGTTCGTTCGACCATCTGCAGACCTGGCAGCTCGTGCTTCAGGACTACGGCACGTTTTGGAGCATCGCGGACGACGGCAACGACATCCGCTACGCGACGACGCACGATTGGAACAAGGCCGTGCTCTACCGCTCGATCGATAATGGCGCACACTGGAAACCCTGGATCGATTTCCAGGAACTTTTTCCGCAATACGCGAAAACGTATCGGGAAGGAGACGACCGCTATTTCCTGCGTCACCTGCACGGGGTCGTGTACGACAAGAACAAGCAGCAGTTGATCGTCGGCACGGGCGATGTCGCGCGCTTTGCCCTGATGTCGCCAGATGACGGCAAGACCTGGAGAAAAGTCTGGGATGAAGGCTTCACGTCAGCCGTATCGTTGCCAGGTTTTCGTTGGCTCCTCGGCCCGGATCAGCTGCATGGCCACGGTTTGGCGATCTATGACGCCACGACGCAAACGACGCGCGAGGTGTGGAATCCGATCCCATACAACTATGCCGGTTACACCTACAGCCTGCTCAATGTGAACGGCGTGTATTATGCCGCCTTCCACACGGAAGCCAATGAAGTCGAGACCGTCGTTCCCAAGTTCGGCATCATCGTCTCGCCCGACGCTGAAACGTGGTATCCCTTTTTGGAATGGGGTCCGCTTGGCAACCACGCCCGCACGGACATCTGGTTGGCTTCCGCTCCGACATACGTCTACGCCAGCCTGAACGGCGCACTCTACGCGTTCCGTCCGCTCGACGCGGAATGGTTCAAGACGCAGACACCGTTCCACTAGCCCGCGCCGAGTTCGGTCAGTAACGCATACCACTCTTTTTCGAGTCGCGTGAGTTCCTCGTCCAACTCGGTCAGGCGCGTATGCTTGTCCGGCGCGTAGTCGGTCGGGTTTTCGAAATAATACGCGAGGATCTCGCTTTTTTCGTGATCGAGGATCTTCATGCGCGCTTCGATCTTCTGCTGCCGGCGGCGTTTTTCTTTTAAGATCGTTTGCGCATGCCGCCGCTCTTCGGCATCGGCCGACGTTTCCGGCGCGGCCTCGTTTTCCGCGCCGTGGATGTCTTCCTCCATCGCCGCATTGAGATCGACGAGATATTCGTCGTAGGTGCCCGGATACTGGCGCACCCGGCCTTCGCGCGCCTCGAAGATACGCGTCGCCACCGCCTTGATGAACGATTGGCTGTGGCTCACAAACACGATCGTGCCCGGGTAGTCGCGGAGCGCGACGGCCAGGGCTTCTGAAGTTTCGGCGTCGAGATGGTTCGTCGGCTCGTCGAGCAGGAGCACGTTGTGTTTTGAAAGCAGAAGTCCGGCCAGGCAGAGTCGCGCGCGTTCGCCGCCGGAGAGGACGTGCACGCGCTTATCTAAATCATCCTGGCGGAAAAGAAAATCGCCGGCCATCTTTAAAAGGTCCTCCTGCCGCGCGTCTGGCGGTGCGGAGCGCGAAAGATGTTCCAGTACGGTGTCGTCCGGCTTGAGCGAAGCTTCGGTTTGCTGCGCATACGCGCCGATTTCGGCTTTGTGCCACCACTTGGCGACGCCGGACACGGTCGGAAGCGTTCCGGCCAACGTCTTGAGCAGCGTCGTCTTGCCCATGCCGTTGCCGCCCAGGAGCGCCGCATGATCGCCGCGCTGGAGGTCGAATGAAACGCCGGAAACGACCGCACGGCCCTCGTAGCCGGCGGAAAGATCCTGTACGTGCAGCGCCGGCCCGTGGGTGACGAGCGGAGAGGGGACGGCGATGCGCGCCGTGGGCAGCAGGCTCTCGACGTCGATTTGTGCCGTCTTCGAAAGTTTTTTAATGCGCGATTGCACTTGCTTGGCTTTGCTTGCCTTGAAACGGAAGCGATCGATGAATTCCTGCACATGATCGCGTTCGCGCTGGATTTTTTTGTTGGTGCGCAGAATATACGCCCGCGTTTCAGCTTTGCGGCGCAGGTAGGCGTCGACCGGCTCGTTTGCCGAAGTCAGTTTGCCGCGCTCGATCTCCGCCGTACGGTCAGCCACGGCATTCAGGAAGGCGCGATCGTGCGAGGTGACGATGAACGCGCCGCGGTACGTCTTCAAAAAACGTTCGAGTAGAAGCAGTGTTGGTAAGTCCAAGAAATTGACCGGTTCGTCGAGGACGAGGAGGTTCGGTTCCTCGAGCAGCATAGCCGTCAATTTCAAGCGCATCTGATAGCCGCCCGAAAGCGTCGAGGCCTGCGCTTCCAAATGCGCGCGGTGCACGCCGAACTGTGCCGCGACTTTCGCGCAGGCCCAGGCTTCGCGCCCCGTCTTTTTCGTCAGGTAGTCGTACCCCGTCGCGCCTTCCGGAATCGTCTCGTGCTGCGAAACCGACCCGATCTTCGCTGTCGAAAATTTTCGCACCGCGCCCTCGTCAGCCTCCTCCTCGCCGAGCAGAATGCGGATCAGCGTCGATTTGCCCGCCCCATTCCGACCGATCAGCGCGATCTTCTGCCCTTCGGACACGGTCAAATCCGCCCCGTCCAGAATGACGGAACGCCCGTGCGTTTTACGGAGGCCGGAGAGTTCGAGCAGGGTGCGCATATTAGTGTAGGATAACCGTATATGGCTGAACTTCAAACTGCGACCTTCGGTGCCGGCTGTTTCTGGGGCATCGAGGAAACCTATCGGAAGCTTGAGGGCGTGAAAGACACGGCGGTGGGATACATGGGAGGGAA
>CAYFZV010000038.1:0-9400 GCA_964347735.1 uncultured Gammaproteobacteria bacterium | reverse complement strand
CCGGTCCGCAAGGATCTCGCGCCCCGCAAAGAGTGCCGAAAGGCGCTCTTTTGCGATAAAAATTATCGAGCTGATTCAAGGAATTTGACCACCAGCCCGCGGGCATAGATTTTGTACTCCTGCGTTCCTTTTAAGGAAACGGGCGGAGATGAGCTGAGAATAGCCGTAAGCCAATCGCTGAAATTTGCACGATTTGGCAGCCCCGACGAGCAAATGCAAAAAATATCAACGAACGCTGAAATAGCGCTAAAAAGGATTGCAGCTGAATCTGAAATAAATCGCCAAAGAATTTCCATTTACGGAATTGTGCCTGATAAGTGATACAAAAATCGCCTTCGAAACCAAAAGGACCCAAGTAATGCGTAATGAGCATACTTTGCCCCGTTCACCCTTCTTCCTGTAATATCCGGTACACTTGAAGGGGATTATGCCGAAATTCACTCACCTCCACACTCACTCCCACTACAGCCTCCTTGAGGCCATTCCTCAGGTAGATAAATTGGTGAAATTCGCAAAATCCCAGGGCTCCACGGCCGTCGCCCTGACCGACAATGGCAACATGTTCGGGGTGATCGAGTTCGTGCAGGAGTGCCAGAAGGCGGAGATCAAGCCGATCATTGGGTATGACGCGTTTGTGGCGGTGGATACGATTGAGATGAAGCGGCATCGCATCGACGACAAGAACGGGCGTCTGGTGCTGTTGGCCGAGACGATGGAGGGGTACAAGAATTTGATGAAGCTTGCGTCGGTTGCGTATTTGGACGGTTTCTATTATCGCCCGCGTATCGATCGGAATCTTTTGAGGCAGCATGGGAAGGGGATCATCGCGCTGGCGGGGCCGAGGAGCGATGTCGGCAAGTGGCTCGTTAATGGTGATGTCGAAAATGCCAGAGAGCGGGCGAAGGAATATCTGGAGATTTTGGGCGTTGATAATTTTTTCTTTGAGTTGATCCATCAACCGGACAGCCCGACGCAGAAAGAGACGAACGATTCTTTTATCGCTTTGGGCAAAGAATTGGGCATCGGCGTGACAGCGTCGCGTAACGTCTACTATTTGAAATCTGAAGAAGCCGAGGCGCGTTCGCTTTTGCTGTGCATCAAGGACAACCGCACGATCGAGGAACGCGAACGTTCCGTGGCGGCCGACAACGATCTTTCGATGACGCATCCGGACGAGATCGAGGAAGCCTTCAAGGATATTCCCGAAGCACTCGAGAACAACGCGAAGATCGCGGAACGCTGCAATGTGCAGCTTGATCTCGGCAAATGGAACTTCCCGGTTTATGAGATTCCGGACGGCCTGACGGCAATTGAGTATCTCAAGAAAATTTCGTACGAACGTTTGCCGCAGCTTTTGAAGCGCGAATTGAACGACGTCGAGAAAGAACGTCTTGCGTACGAACTCGACATCGTCGAGAAGAAAGGCTACGCCACCTATTTCTTGGTCGTCGCTGACTACGCCTCTTGGGCGCGCGCGCAGGGGATCATTTCGACCACCAGAGGCTCGGCGGCCGGTTCGCTCATGGCTTTCGCGATCGGCATCGTCACCGTCAATCCGCTCGATTTCAATCTGCCGTTCGAGCGCTTCCTGAATCCGCTCCGCCCGTCCGCGCCTGATATCGATATGGACTTCGCCGATCACCGGCGCGGCGAGGTTTTGGATTACGTCAAAAAGAAATACGGCGTGGATCGCGTGGCGCAGATTTGTACGTTTGGAACGATGGCAGCGCGCGCTTCGATGCGTGACGTCGGTCGCGCGCTCGGCTACCCGGTCGCGTTCTGCGATCAGATCGCCAAGATCATTCCGTTCGGCCAGCAGGGTTTCGCCATGACGATCGACCGCGCGCTCAAGGAGACGCCGGATTTCAAGCGCCGATACGACAACGAGCCGGAAGTGAGGCGTATGGTCGACCTGGCCAAGCAGATCGAAGGCAACGCGCGTCACTGTTCCGTGCACGCCGCCGGCGTCGTCATTTCCGACAAGCCGCTCGTTGAATACACGCCGCTGCAACGGGAAGCGGGCGGCGAGGCGATCATCACGCAATATGAAATGAACGCGGTCGAAGCCGCCGGTGTACTCAAGATGGACTTCCTCGGCATTCGCAACCTTTCGATTTTGGAATACGCGATCGATCTCGCGAAGAAAACCAAAGGCGCCGAGATCGACCTAGTCCACATGGATTGGAAGGATAAAAAAACGTTCGAGATGCTTGCCGCCGGAAAGACGATGGGTCTTTTCCAGTTGAACGGCGAAGGCATGACGAAGTATCTGATGCAGCTCAAGCCGACCATCCTCGAAGACATCATGGCTATGGTCGCGTTGTATCGTCCGGGCCCGATCGAAATTATCCCGGAGTTCATCAAGCGCAAGCACAACCCGAGGTTGATCACGTACCTCGATCCGCGGATGAAGGAATATCTCGGGATGTCGTACGGCATGCTCGTCTATCAGGACGACGTCTTGATGACCGCCATCAACCTCGCGGGCTACGACTGGCTCGAAGCGGACAAATTCCGCAAAGCCATGGGCAAGAAGATTCCCGAGGAAATGGCCAAGCAGGAAATCAAATTCAAGGAAGGTGTCATCAAGAACGGGATGACGAAAGCGAAGTCCGAGGAACTTTGGGAACTCATCAAGCCGTTCGCCGCGTACGGCTTCAACAAGGCGCACGCCGCTTCGTACGGGATCGTCGCGTATCAGACGGCCTACATGAAGGCCAACTTCCCGGCCGAATACATGACGGCGCTCATGACGGCGGAATCCGGCGATCTCGATACGGTCGCCTTGGCCGTCAAAGAGTGCGAGTCGATGGGTATCAAGGTGCTGCCTCCGGACGTGAACAGTTCGGAAGCCGGTTTCACGTACATCGACGATCACACGATCCGTTTCGGCTTGGGTGTCGTGAAGGGACTCGGCATCGATACGGTCAACGCGATCATCGACGAGCGCAAACAGAACGGCGCCTTCAAGGACCTCCGCGATTTCGCCGGACGCATCATCGGCAAGGCGTTCAACAAGAAATCGCTCGAAGCGCTGGCAAAATCCGGAGCGCTCGACGCCTTCGGGGAACGCAATCAGATGCTCGAGAACTCGGACGTGCTCACCACCTATAACAAGAATCTCCAGAAGGAACGCGAGAACGGCCAGTCGACGCTGTTCGCCTTCGTCGTGCCGGCCGGCACCGAACTCGTGCCGATGCTCGGGCTGCGCAATGTTCCGGCTGCTTCGCAGCGCCAAAAACTCGATTGGGAAAAAGACCTGCTCGGCCTGTACGTCAGCGCGCATCCGTTCGAAGATACCGCCAAAGAATTCGGCGAGCTGCTCGCGCCGATCTCGCAACTGCTCGCGCTGCCGGAAAAGTCGCCGGTGCGTTTCGGCGGCACCGTTATGACCGTGAAGCAGATCATCACCAAAAAATCCGGCGAGCCGATGCTCTTCGCCACCGTCGCCGACCTGACAGGCTCGGTCGAATGTTTGGTCTTCCCGAGCGTCTTCAAAGAGAACGGAGCGGTCTGGGTCGAAGGCGCGAACCTGGCCGTGACGGGACGCATCTCGCGCAAAGACGACGAGTTCAAAATTTTGGCCGACCGCGGTTGGTCGCTCACCAACGAAACGATTCCGGTTTACAAAGCGCACTTCAAAGGCGAGACGGTCAGCTCCGAGATGATGCTCAACATGCATCGCCCACGCGCCAAGCCGGGGAGTGGGGAAGTGCGCATCACTCTGCCTTCGAAGCTCCCGCCTTCGGCCGTTACGGCACTCAAAACGACGCTGGCCAAGTACCCCGGCACCGCGCTCGTGGCACTCGATGTGCGGGCGGAGGGCGGATTCCAAAGGGTTGAAACGTCATTCTTGGTCGATCCTTCCCCGGACGCCGTCGCCGCCATCGAAAAGCAGGTTGGAATGGGCAACGTACGCGTGACCCAGCCGTCTTGACATCAACGATTTTTTCCGCTAAGGTCACGGGTCCTGAAAAAAAGGGGAAGCGTCCCCACAGGGGTTCCTTCTCGAATACTAACCATGGAGCACGCATGAGTACGCCGCTTACGGATTGGCCGAGATACCGACCGGTCGAGGCAACGCCAGAGCAGGAAGCCGACATGGCTTCTTCGTTGAAACGTCTCGCTGCGCCCTCCGACGATCCTTCCGAGCCTCCGGTTCCGGCCGAACCGTCCGAGCCGACCGTGCCGTAACGTTGTCCCGATGCGGCTTTCCATGGTATAAAGTGAGCGAAAACGCTCACTTTTTTGTTTCCGTATGCAGGAACGCGCACACTCCAAAGAACGCGCCGAACGCTTGAATGAAGTGTTCGAATCTTTGTTGAAGGGGAGACAGGAAGAACGCGCCGAGCAGCAGGAAGGCGGAGAAGCTTGGCTTGAAACGCGCGTCGAGGAGCTGCCCGGAAGAGCCAAGGAAGAAATCCGCGCGTACGAACGCAAACTCGCCGAAGCCGGCGTCGCCAATCCGGCCAAGCGCGCGGAATTGGTCGAGGAAAAAATCATCTCCTTCGAACAGACCTACCAGGACCGCCGCTTCAAGGTGGGGGAAGGGGAGCACATGCTCAACAAGGGGTACGCCAAGGAACAGGCTGTTTCGCACTTGAAAGAAATTCTCGGAGATTCTCCGAAGCCGGAAGATTTGAAAAAAATCGCACTCCTGAACTTCGATGCCAACGGGCTCAAAGCCGCCAACGACCTGTCGGCCTCGCATGAAAAAGGCACCGAATATTTGAAACGCATCGCGGAAGTCTACTATTCCAAAGACAGTCCCGAAGCCAAAGCGCTCAAGGAAATGGGTATCGACGAAGTCCTGCCGGTCACGGCCGGCGGCGACGAATACAGCATCCTGATCAGATCGGAAAAGCCGATCGCGCCCGAGGTCATCGAAAAGGCGCTGCGCATGTACGAGGAAGCGGTCGCGCGAATCGATGTCTCGGACATCGTCGATTTCACCGACGCGCAGACGCTTCTGCGCTACGCCGGGGTCAGCGACAAGCAGTACGAGCAGATGAACGAGGACGAGCGCCGTCAGAAGCTCGATGAAGTCCGCAAGGAAGTGCCTGCAGGATTCAAAATGCGCGCCAGCGCTCCTGGTGGCGGCGCGACGCTCTACGAAGGCATGCTCTCGGCGCTCGAGCATTCCACAAAACCGCTTTCGAACGAAGACGGTTTCAGCCGCGCGGTCGACAAGATCGTCGGCGGCATGTGGGACGCGGCCGACAAGCCCGCGCTCGAGAATAAGAACGTCTACAAGGAAGGCCTGCGCGCACCGGATGCTTCCGCCGAAAACAAATTCTATTCCAAGGTGCTTGCCCGCTCGAGTGAAGCGCGCGTGATGGAATCCAAGCTCGATGCGATGACGATGGAGCTCAAGAAGAATGCAACGCTGGAATCCGAACTGGCCGAACTCGACGCGCTCATGGATCAAGGGCTGATGGATGACGCCACATACGGCAAAAATACGCGGGAACTTCGCAAAAAGTACCGAACCGCTCCTTAATGTGTTATACTGATCATTGATATGCCGCCACGGAGGAAAAAAGCGGCCAAGGAAGAAACACCCGCGCAGCCGGAAGACGGTACGCCGGACGCTTCTTCTGAAGCTCAACCGAAAAAACGCGCAGCACGGGCCTCAAAGCCCGTTGTTTCGAAGCCCCCGGAACCGCAGTGGCCGCCTGCGCCGCGCATTCCGACGATTATCCCGATCAAGTCGGCACCGGCGATTCCGCCACGCCCCACGACTGTCGCGGACACGCCCGCTCCGCGCATCACGATCGAACCGGAAATCCACATCGGAGAGGTCGAAGAGGCCTGGACGCCTTCACCCCGCAAGGGCGTTGATCTTTCCGTTCCGCCCATGCCTTTGATGCAAAGCAAAAAATTCCCGAACCAGGACATTGAAGACATCATGGCCGGGGACGATGATGAAGATGAAGTCAGCGACCGCAACTGCTTCCGTCCGCCCGTGCGTACCGGGGCGTACCGCAAGATCGCGCTCGGTTTCGCTGTCCTGGCCCTCCTGGTCGGCACCGGCGTGGCCTACGTCGTCTATGCGCACGCAACGATCGTCGTCTATCCGCAGAAAGCTGAAGTCAAAACCGAACGCGTTCTGACCGTCACGCCGGACCCGAAAGGCGTCGACGAGATTCCCGGCGAAATCAGCGAAGTCACCGTGGCAGGGGAGAAAACGGAAGCGCCCTCGGGCTCGACGAAATCCGATGCCATCGCCAAAGGCTTTGCGACTTTGATCAACGAATCCGCCAACGACCAAACGCTCGTCGCCACCACGCGCTTGCTCGCGCCGGACGGCACGCTCTTCCGCATCAAATCGCGCGTCAACGTGCCTGCGAACGGTCGCATCAAGACAGAGGTCTACGCCGATAAAGCCGGCGAAAGCGGAAACCTCGCACCGACGACATTCACGATCCCGGGACTCAACGCCACTTTGCAAAAAGTAATCTACGGGGAATCCTCGGCTGCGATGACCGGCGGCATCGTGACGGTCGGTACCGTTTCTTCGGAAGACATCGACAAAACAGAGGCGGCGCTTCGCCAGGAACTGATCGCCCAGGCGCGCCAAGAACTCGCCAAGAAGGACGGAACGCCTTGGACGGGCCATGCCATGCTGGCCGAGACAATGAATCGAAGCGTGAATGCCGGACCTGGCGAAACTGCCGACGGCGTGACGGTCCGCCTGACCCTGCGCATTCGCACGGTGGACTTCGATCGCGCCAAAGCCGTCGACGCTTCGGCTGAAGACCTGCAGCGCAGCCTGACCTCCGACCGCGAACTGACCGGCGTCAAAGTCGACGACTCGTCGTTCACGATCGACAAGGCCGATCCCAAGAGCCGCACAGCATCGTTGCGCGTCGCTTTGACAGGTCTCTCCCGCGTTTCACTCGAAAGCCCGCTCTTCGACGCCTCCAAACTGCGCGGCCAGGGTCTCGATGATGTCCGTACCTATTTTGAGAGCATCGAAGGCGTGGAGCGCGTAGACGTGAAATTCCGCCCATTCTGGCTCAAGCGGATGCCTTTGCTTCCGGATCAGATCGAATTCCAAATCGAGAAATAAGCGCGGGTCCTGTCACCTCTCGGCGCTCTTTCCCATGCTCGCTTCGCTGCGCGTGGGAAAGACCGCCTGCGGTGCCACCCGCGCTTTTGGTTTCGGCTTTCATATGTTAAGGTAAACCGGTAAAAAATAGTCTGAAATCCCTGGTATGGGAGCGAAAAAACCGGCTAATTACGACGCGCTGGACCGCATGCGGCATTCGGCCGCTCACCTGTTGGCCGCCGCTGTCATGAAGATGTTCCCGGACGCCAAACTCGGCGTCGGCCCTGTCATCGAAAACGGCTTTTACTATGATATGCAGCTTCCCCGGGCGCTCGGTCCCGAGGATTTCGCGGTACTCGAAAAGACGATCGAGAAGCTGAAGAAGGAGGATATCGAATTCAAGCGTGAAGAAATGCCGATCGATCAGGCGATCGAGTTTTTCCGTTCGCGCAGCCAGGATTTCAAAGTGGAACTCCTAAGCGACCTCAAAGCGCACGGCACCACGAATTTGAAAGATGAAGACGCACAGGATCTCGACGGCTCCGACACGGCCTCGCTGTATTGGACGGGGGATTTCGTCGACCTTTGCCGCGGTCCGCACGTCGCGCGTTCGAGCGAAGTTGGCGCGATCAAAGTGAAGTCTGTCGCCGGCGCCTATTGGCGCGGCAAAGCGGAGAACGCCCAGATGCAACGCGTCTACGGCTGGGCTTTCGCGACGAAGGAAGAACTCGATCAGCATCTCAAGATGCTCGAAGAGTCCGAGAAGCGCGATCATCGCAAGCTCGGCAAGGAAATGGGCCTTTTCGTTTTCTCCGAGCTCGTCGGCCCGGGTCTGCCGCTTTGGACGCCGCGCGGCACGATGCTGCGCGAGCTTCTGAACGAGTACGTCTGGGATCTGCGCAAAGCGCACGGCTACCAGCGCGTTACCATTCCTCACATCACCAAGAAGGACTTGTACGAAAAATCCGGCCACTGGGCCAAGTATGGCGACGATCTTTTCAAGATCACGACGCGCGAAGAGCACGTCTTCGCGATGAAGCCGATGAACTGCCCGCACCACGCGCAGATCTTCGATGCCGAGCCGCGCAGCTACCGCCAGATGCCGGTCCGTTATTGCGAAACGACGATGGTCTATCGCGACGAACAGTCCGGCGAGCTCTCGGGTTTGTCGCGCGTGCTCTCGATCACCCAGGACGACGCCCACGTCTTCTGCCGTCTGAACCAGGTGCGCGAGGAAGCCGAGAAGGTCTGGGACATCATCGAAACGTTCTACAAGACGTTCGGATTCGAGTTGAGCCTGCGTCTCTCGCGACGCGATCCCGCGCAGGCCGAGAAATACATGGGCGCGCCTGAAGACTGGGATGCCGCCGAATCGTCGCTGCGCGAAATTTTGGAAGCGCACAAGGTCGAATGGATCGACGGCCTCGGCGAAGCCGCTTTCTATGGCCCGAAGATCGATTTCATGGCCAAAGACTCGATCGGCCGCGTTTGGCAGGTTGCCACGATCCAGCTCGACTTCAACCAGCCCCGCAATTTCGGCCTGACGTGCATCAACGAAAAGGGCGAAAAGGAACCGGTCCTGATGATCCATTGCGCCATCATGGGCTCGATCGAACGCTTCATGAGCGTAATCATCGAGCACTTCGCCGGTATGTTCCCGCTCTGGCTCGCGCCGGAACAGATCGCGCTCCTGCCGGTGGGGGAGAAACACCGTGAAGCCTGCCGCGTGCTCGAGGCCAAACTGCGCGCGCTCGGCGCCCGTCCCTGGCTCGACGCCTCCGACGAATCCGTGGGCAAGAAAGTCCGCGGAGCCGAAAAGATGAAAATTCCGTACAGCCTCGTGCTCGGCGACAAGGAAATCCCGGCGGACGGAAACTGGAGCGACGACGTGAAGCTGGCCGTGCGCGTGCGCGGTACGAAAGACGCCGTCGAAATGACGCTCGGTGATTTCGTTGCCCGTCTCAAGGACGAACTTGAGAACAAGAAACTCGCTCCGTAGACTCACCCCTACCCCTCTCTTACAGAGAGGGGTTTTGGTAACCAAAACCTCCCCTGAAAGGGGAGGTAGGAGGGGTCTTACTTCTTTCCGAACAGGCGGGCGAAGAAACCGGGCTTCTTTTCGGCTTTGACGGCAGCTTTTTCTTTGACCGTCATGGCGTCGGGGTCTCTGCGCCCCACACGTTCACTGCCGGCGCCGTTTAGTTGTTCTTCGTAGTCGCCAAGCTCCTTTTGCGTGTACTTGAGCTCGGCGCGGAGCTTGCGTGCCTGCCACCAGCCGGCGGTTTCGAGCTCGCGGTCTATGCGCGCCTTTTCGATCAACAGGTAGCGGTAGTCTGTGGTTTTGAATAG
>CAYFZV010000037.1:0-9464 GCA_964347735.1 uncultured Gammaproteobacteria bacterium | reverse complement strand
TGCAGGCGTCCACAGCCCTTTCAACAAAGCGAGGAAACGATGCAGATACCGACCGCGACTGCCGTTTGGGAGCGTCTTTCGTATGATAGCGAGGCGATGAGCCGACGCGCGTTCGTCATGTTGCTGACCTTCTGGGTCGCCGCAGGGATCGGCGTCAGCGCTACTTGCGCCGTGATCAGTCTCGACTGGCAGCTGTCCTGGCAACTCTTCGTCGGGACGATCATCGTGACCATTGCTGGCGTGCTGATCAGCGGTGCAAGTCGCCATCCGGCATTGTCACTTCTCGGCTACGCCATGATCGTCGTGCCATTCGGCCTGATGACCGGCCCCGTCGTCGCGCACTACACGACCGCCAGCGTCTTCAAGGTACTGGCCGTCACGGGCGGCATGGTCGTCGGTCTCGGCATCGTCGGCGCCATCTGGCCGCGATCGCTCCAGCACTGGGGCGTCTGGCTGTTCGGCATGCTGCTGGCTCTCCTGCTCGGCATGGTCGTCACGATGGTCGCTGGCGCCTTCGGCATCAACGTCCAGGGTGCGACGCACTTCTGGGATTGGGCGGCGATCGCGCTGTTCTCCGGGTTCGTCATTTTCGACCTGAACCGCGCCATGCAGGTCGAGCGCACGCACAACAACGCGTTGCATTGCGCTGTCGCCATCTACCTCGACTTCATCAACATCTTCTACCACCTGCTTAGTCTTTTCGGCACGCCTGCCAAGAAGGACTGACCGGGTGTTTTTTTGTTGACCTACATCCCCGTCGGTCGTACGCTCACTTCGGAGGCACCATGCCGAAAGCGCCCAAGCTTCCCAAAGCTCCTTCTCTTGTGATCATTGCTGGCGGATCGGGGTCCGGCAAAACGACGCTTGCGCTCGCACTCGCCGAAGGGCATCCGGATTGGACCGTGGTGCATCTCGACAATTACCAGCGCCCGACCGCTCACATCCCCAAGATCGGCCGATGGACGAACTGGGACCATCCCAACGCCATCGACTTCAACGCGCTGATCCTCGACATGAAGGCGCTCATACGAGGTCTGGAAATCCGCTTGAAGGTCCGCAGCCAGGAAACGCAGACCAACCGTTTTCACACGGAAACGTTGCGGCCGGGTCCTGTCATCCTGCTCGAAGGGTTCCTGGCGCTGTGGCATCCCGGCATCCGCGAGATGGCCAGCTATTCGATCTTCCTCGAAGCGCCGCACGACGTACGCATGCAACGACGCCGATGGAAGAAAAATCCGGCTTATGTTGAAAAGGTGTACCTTCCGATGTTTCAAGAGCACCTGGAACCAACGAAAGTGCATGCATCCGTCGTCCTGGATACGGAAGAACGTGACGCTGACATGCTCTTGAGAGCCGTCGAGTTTCTTCTCAAGCCGAGCCTATAGCTCGGTTTTTTCTTTTGCCTCGGAATCTTGCCTATTTTCCGGCTTTTCGCTATAGTGCCTCCCGTAATCAACTTTCCGCGATCGGCCTCAAATGCGTATCCATCCTAAAAAGTTCCGCCGCCCCGTCGAAGTCGCTCCGCTTTATCGGGCCAACCAGCAAATCCTCTCGCCCGAAGTGCGCGTCATCGACGAAAACGGTGTGAACCTCGGCGTCATCTCGACGGCTTCGGCCATCGCGACCGCCCAGGAACGCGGCTACGACCTCGTCGAGGTTGACCCGCGCCCGCAGCCGCCGATCGCGAAGATCCTGAACCTCGGCCAATTCAAGTACGAGCGCGAGCGCGAAATGCGCAAGCAGAAGGCCAAGGCCAAACAGGTCGAAGTCAAAGGCATCCGCCTCTCTCCCCGCATCGGCGCCCACGACCTCGAAACCCGTTTCCGCCTGGCGGAACGCTTCCTGGACGAGGGCGACAAGCTCCGTATCGAGATCATCCTGCGCGGACGCGAAAAGGCCCATGCCGAGCTGGCCAAAGGCGTCATCCAGAACTTCGTGAAGGCGCTTCAAGAGAAGTTCCCCCTCAATATCGAGCAGGCCATCGCGGTCCAGGGAGGCCAGTTGACAATGATCGTCGGAAAGAAGTAAGCTACGCCCACTATGAAAGCCAAAACGAAGAAGGCCTTCGCCAAGCGCATCAAAGTCACTAAAAATGGCAAACTTTTGAAGCGCGCCGCCGGCCAGGACCATTTCAACGCCCGCGACACGGGCACCCAGACCAAGCGCAAGCGCCGGGACACCAACATGTCGGAGTCCTACCGCCACTCGCTCAAGAGCCTGCTTCCTAACCACAACGTCTAAGTATGCCGCGCGTCAAACGAGGTCTCGTCCGCGCCCGCAAGCGCGCCCGCATCTTGAAAAAGACGAAGGGCATGATGTGGGGCCGCAAGAGCAAAATCAAGCTTGCCAAAACCGCCGCCACCAAGGCCGGCGCCTACGCCTACCGCGATCGCCGCACCAAGAAGCGCGACATGCGCTCTCTCTGGCTCATGCGCATGAACGCGGGTCTCCGCGAACTCGGGCTGTCCTACAGCAAGTTCGCCGGAATGCTCAAAAAGGCCAAAATTGGGCTCGACCGCAAGGTCCTGGCCGATCTGGCCGCCAACCACCCGCCGATCTTCAAGGCCCTGGTCGAAACGACCCAAAAGCTGGCCTCGAAATAAGCCGAAAACCTAGAAGTCAGGGCTCCTCCAAAAGCCTTGACTTTTTTGGTTTTTCGTGGTATCCTCCGAAGTCCCTGAAAGTAGGGTCCCTCCGTCATTTAGGCGGTTGTACCGACCTTTTCACGTCTCTCTGCAAGATCAACCTTTAACCGACTGTTCATAGGAGGTGGCAATGAGCCACGACGATAAGACCGAAGCCAAGGACGACAACGACTGGTTCAAAACCGTCACCTTCGTGGGCATGAAGAACGGCCAGTTCCTCTTCACGAATGGCCGCGATCCCGCGCTCGGAATCGATCCGAACGCGCAGACGATCGAGGACTACAAGGCGGACAGAGTCAACTTGATCGAGCTCCGCCGGCAGTCGGTGGACGCGCTCAAGGCCAAGGACGAGAACGAGAAAGAAATCGTGCGTCTCAAAGACCTTCTCGAAGAGAAGAAGATCGCGCTGCAGGACGCCGTCGCCAAAAGCGACAATCTCGACCGCGCCGTGAAAAGCACGAGCGAGAAGGCCTGCGCCGCGTTGCGCCTCGAAATGAGCGCTGCTCACGACAAGGAGATCGCTCTTCTGCAAAAGGAGATCGTTCGCCTGCAAGCCGAGCAGAAGGCCATTCAGATGCGGTTCGACGCGCAGACGAAACAGCTTCTGGAAACCGAAGTGCATCTCGTCGAGAGCCGCGCCGACATCGAATCCCGCGAGCGTCAGAAGCTCGAGGATATCCGTCTGCACACGACTGAAGAACAGCGGATGCAGAAACACATCGAAGAGCTGGACAACACGGTTGCCGAAGAAATTCGCAAACGCGAAGAAGCCGAAGCTGATGCCAAGAAGGCGCAGCGCAAGGCGGAAATCGAGCTCGACGAGAAAGAGCAGGCACGAGCCGAAGCGGCAAAGGTCACCCGAGAGCTTCAACAGCTCAAGAGCGACATCGCCAAGATCGGTGGTCTCGGCCTCAACGGCACCCGCCTCGTGCAGGTGCTCGCGTGGTACAGAGATGCGCACGGTCCGGTTCCCGCGGACGTCGAGAAGATGATTCTCGCCGGCCTCGACGTCGTCAAGACGGACGTTCCTGTGGCGGAGACTCCAAAAGAGCCCGAACCGCAGGACGATGAACCGAACACTCCTCCGATGTCCGATGATTCGTTCTTCCAGTCTCTCGGAGACGACGACGGCAACGAGGATTCCCTCGAAGTCGACGGTGATGACATCGAAAGCGAGACTGCCGCCGAGGAACGCAATTCCAACAGCGTGCTGGCTCTCACCGACGTGGACGAACCGCAATTCTGCGATTCACCCACGAAATGTCAGAAAATCGCAACGTGGACTTCGAAAAAGTTCGCGTGTAACGACAGCGATGAGACGATCACCGTCAATGCCTGCAATATGCATCGCAAAGACTGCGGCGTGTTTCTCGAAGCTCTTCAGGAATTCGTCGTGTCCCCGCCCGCCGACGCAAAGGAGCTACGTGATCTGATGGTACCGATCTACACACCCACCCCCAACCAGACCAAGGAGGTCGATCATGAGCATGCAAGAGACTGACGCGGACGTGCTGGTCGTGAAGGACATTCTCGTCGCGAAACCGTCCGATTCCATCGGATGGAAAATCTTCTTCAGCATCGCCGCCGTCGCAGCCGCCCTGTTCATTTTCTTCTTCCTCATCCTGCCTCGTCTCGGATCCGATCCGGCACAAGTCACGACCGCCCAAATCGTCGAACGCGCCGACAGCGTGCCGGCGCCCAAGACGGTCGATCCCGCAGACGCGAACGTCTCGCAAGAGAACGACGCCTACTGCAAGAAGGACGGATGGAGTCAGGACGCCTTCGTCTTCAATACGTGGTACTGCGAACGGTTCCGCCCGTATGCGAAGACGATCGACGATCACATGGCGCAGGCCGACCAGTACATGGCTCGAGGCGAAACATCCTCAAGTAACGTCCTGCTCTGGATCGTCGTCATCGTGCTCAGCGTAAGCCAAGGCTTGTCGTGGCTCATGCTCGCCAAAAAGAAAGACAAGGACTCGTAGGAATCTCAACTCTGAAAGCCCGGCATCGTCATCTGACGAAGCCGGGCCGTTTTTTTATTCAAAGCGGAATCGTTTCCGGCGCAGTCTTGAAGCCCTGTGCAGGAACGCCCATGCGGACAATCGTCGTGCCGTCGGTCCAGGCGTAGCCGTAGCGACGTCCCGAAAGGTCGTAGAGCGCGTAGAGCGGGCTGCCGCCTAATTCACGGCTCAAGAGATCGAAGGCACGGTAGCCGACGACCGCGCCGTCATGATCCGCGACAGCCCGGCAGCGCAACCGACGTCCCCGCTTGCCAGCACAGATGATCGCTGTCGGCAGCGTGCCTCGCAACGCGGCTCGGTAGAGCGGGCGACCGGGCCGGAAGCCGTCGGTACGAATTTCTGCGGGTTCGATGCCGAGCGCCTCGGAGAATGAAATATGATCCGCAGCCGGACACGCACGGAGCGTTTCCACCAATGCATCCGCCATCATGCGTTCCGCATCGGAAATCCTGGGATCGAGGGCGTACTCGGCAAGCGCTTCGGCCGCGTCCGCCGCGGCTACATGAGAGAATCGGAGATGCCAGGCTTCAGGCAGTCTGAATGAAACGGATGATCCCCCTTCGCGTTGCGACGCGGGAATCCCGAGGCCTCCGCGACCCGTCGCGGCAGCCAGCCCGGCCGCTCCCAACAGGCGCGCATCTTCCGTTTCACAACCATCATGCAATTCTAACCGTGCGGCATTTTCATCCACGACAGCCTCAACCAGCGCGCGAAGGGCTTTCGTTTCTTTTTTCTCTTCCGTCGAAGTTGTTTTCACGCAAACGGAAGCCGCCGCACCGAGCGCAAGCGCGACATCACGGTGATCCTCCTCACTGCAAAGCGCCTCTCCTGTAAGGACGGTTGCGGCTGTTAACGCACGGAGCGCCGCAGCTTGGCGGGAAAAGCCGAGCGCACGCGCATGCCCCGTCGTGGTCTGCAGCAGATCGGCATCCGGCATCAGCACTTCGCGCAGCGCGACGATCAAGGCTTGCGAAGCAGCCGTATCCAAACCGGCGCGTTTCTTTTTTTTGAACGTGAAACCGGAGACGATCCTTCCGAGGAGGTGTGCCGGCGTCCAGTCATTTTGCCGCAGCCGTTCCTCGGCGGCAGCGGCTTTTTCGTGCCACTCGCCTCTCGCGAGACGCAACGCATCTTCAGCGCCGGTCTCCTTCGTTTCCGCGGACATGAGGGCCGTGGCCAAAAAAGCCGCCTGCAAACGTTCTTCTGTCGTCGCTTCGAAAAAATGCTGATCCGCGAGACGATCCAAAACTCCTCGCAGCGCTTCGACGGTCGCTTCGGCATCTTCCGCGCCGATCATACGGTCGAGCTCCGCCTCCGTAAACGTGCGCCGCAAGGTCTCGGCCGTCATAGATGCAGCTCGTCGCGCAGGCGCGCGGCGCGGTCCAAGCACTCGCCGCCGAACCGCTCGAGCGCGGTGCGCACCCGCTCTTCGGCGTCCGGCACGCGGATATCGAAGAAGGCCGTAAGCTCGTCCTCGCTCGCGCCTTCCGCCGCCAGCGTGCGGAACGTCTCAAGCGAAAGCGGATCGATGGCGTGCATGAGCTCGAATCCCACGCGCCGCTGCGCCTCGGCCGTCAACGCTGCCACGGTCTCGGCACGCTCCTCTTCGGGCGCATGCGCGAAACCGGCCTTGGCGATCAAGGCTTCGACATACGCGCGGATCGGGTCATGCGCACACACGGAGACCAATGGAAGGTCCATACCAACATAGGATAACAAAAAACGCCTTCGAGATGAAGGCGTCAGCTTTTCGTATCATGGCGTTGCGCGAGATCAAGGAGATGTAGGAGGCCTTGATTCGGTTTTGGATTCTTAGGATCGGCATTGTAGTCGTAGAACCCTTTACGGCTCTCACACTTGATGCCGAGCCATCCCTCGTCGATCATGTAGTCCAGAATGGGCGGAGGCGCGTAGAACGACTCCTTCAAGCTGTGGCAGAGCTCTTCGGAGATCGCGCGCACCACATCGATGCCGATGGCATCCATGAGTCGAAAGGGTCCCATGGGGTGATTGAGGCCGTCCGTCATACATCGGTCGCACGACTCGATATCCGAAACGCGATGACAAACAACGGCGCGCACCGCTTCGATCAACATCGGAAAGAGCAGGCGGTTCACGACATACCCGTTCAGGACGACGCCGTGCTTGCCGAGCGCTTGCACGAACGCGCAGGCGCTCTCGGTCGTCGTTCCCGAAGTCGCCTCGGTGACGACAATCTCGACGAGCTTCATGTGCTCGACGGGGCTGAAGAAGTGCAGGCCAAGAAACCGGGGCAGACGGCCCGAAGCCTCGGCGAGTTCATCAAGATCGAGCGAAGACGTGTTCGTGGCGAGAATACATTCCGGCTTCATGATCTTGCCGAGCGCTTTCAGGCATGTGCGCTTGGCTTCCATCTCCTCGACGATCGATTCGATGACCAGATCGTAGGCAGCGACGGCTTTGTACTTGTGCGTCCAGCCGATCGCTCGCATCAACGCTGCTTCTTCCGACGAAAGCTTCTTGTCGTTGAGCTTTTTCGTGATCGCAAGCTCGAAAGCCGTGCGCGCTTTCGACAACGAGCGCTTTCTTCCGACGATCGTGACGCTTAGCCCCCTGCGGGCGGCCAATGCGGCGATGCCCGTGCCCATGGTGCCGGTACCGATCACGCCAACGCTCTGTATCCGCTCCATCTCGCGCTCCTTGTTTGAAGAAAAGAACCGTCTCAAGAATCTGATAAAAACCGACGTTTGTCAAAACCGTTTCACTTCACCGAACGCTTCATCTTCGGCATCCGCGTCCGCATCGGTCTTTGTCCGATGCGTACGTCCGTCGATGTGGTTGGGCGGCGCGTAGACCGTGTAGATTTTCATATCAGCAGTGCCCGTGTTTTTGAAATTGTGCCGCGTACCCGGCGTGACAACGACCGCATCTCCCGCGCCGATCGGAAACATCTCCCCGTCCAGCATGCCTTCGCCCGCGCCCGAGAGGAAGAAGAGCGCCTGCTCGACATGGTCGTGCGTTTCTTCGCCGATCTCTCCGCCCGGCGGGATGCTCATGACGACGAGCTGGCTCTTCTTGCCGGTAAAAAGCACCTGGCGGAAGCTTTCGTTGTCGCGCACGATCTGAATGATGTTCGTCCGATAGCTCATAGAATCAATTTAGACGCCAAATAGCATAGTTCAAATACGCGGCAAACATGACCCACAGAAGGTACGGGAGCAGAAGCAATCCGGCCGGACGCGATACCTTCTTGAAGGCGATCATCGTGGCGAGAATCGCGAACCAGAGGAAGACAATTTCGACCAACGCGCCGCCGGGATTCCGCAGGCCGAAGAAGATGGTCGACCAAAGCACGTTCAGCGCGAGCTGAATGACGAAAAGTACCAGGCCGATCTTCACCCCCTTTTTCTCTGATCCCTTCCGCCAGACGAGAAAAAGCGCGATACCCATGAGCAGAAAGAGCGTGGTCCAGACGGGCGCAAAGATCCAGTTCGGCGGCGCAAAGTCCGGTTTTGCCAGACCGGCATACCAGGTCGGGATGGATGGCACTGTAAACAACGACCCGACCAGGCCGGCCATCTGAGCAGACACCAAAGCAATAACCAGCTTTAGAACATCGGTGGATTTCATATTTTCATAGTACCCACATTCATCGCGACATACCATGCTCCTCGCGTCAGACTGACGACCTATGCCTTCTGACTTCTCCAAAACGGCTCTCAAACATACGGCTTCACATATGCAAAACGCCCAGGCTTTGCCTGAGCGTTCCACATGGCGGGCCAGACGGGATTCGAACCCGCGACCTTCTCCGTGACAGGGAGACGCGATAACCGGGCTTCGCTACTGGCCCACTTTTTGACTGCCCAAGTGTAGCAAAAGGGGTCGAAACTGGCAAGACTCCCCCGACCATCCGAAAGACCCTTCTTGGCAAAGGACTGAAAATACGCAACACTGAAAAAACCATGCGTATCCTCCATTTGCACTGCATGCAGGACGTCACGAAGCCGGACGCCGAAGCTGCGTCGATCGCCGAAGCGTCGGGGATCCCGATCGAAGCCCTGGTCTCACTCCGTCCGTTCGAAACGCCCGTTCCATTGTCGGTGCTCAATCGTGTCGACGCCGTGATCATCGGCGGTTCCGCCTGGTCGGTCTTTGAAGACATCCCCCACTACGCAGCCTTCCGCAAGCTTTTGC
This sequence comes from uncultured Gammaproteobacteria bacterium, assembly GCA_964347735.1. Taxonomy (GTDB): domain Bacteria; phylum Patescibacteriota; class Patescibacteriia; order SG8-24; family DYFX01; genus DYFX01. Next base: position 619 of record CAYFZV010000037.1, on the reverse strand, counting down.
TCGAGGCACGGCATTGGAAACTCCCGATGTTCGGCATCTGTTTCGGCGCCCAAGCGCTCGCGCATGTCTTCGGCGGCAAAGTGATGCGGGATCCTTCGCACGCGGAATACGGCTCGATCGAAGTCTGGCGGGAAGCGGTTGAAGACGACCTGTTCGATGGGCTTCCGGATCGCTTTCATGCGCAAGCGTGGCACCACGATCGCATCGTGGATCTGCCGCACGATGCCCATGCCGTAGCCTGGAGCCAGGATGACGTGCTTCAAGCCTTCGCGTTTCCCGGCGAATCGATCTGGGGCGTGCAGTTCCATCCGGAACGCACGCACCTCACGTTCGAACGCCTGCTCGAAACGCGCACAGCACCGTGTGCCGAACACCCGATCGATAAGATCCGCGCTTCACTCGTACCGACGCCGAAAGCGACTGCGATCCTCGCACGCTTCATCCGCGACGCCATTTGAACGCAAAACGCCCCGATACATCGAGGCGTTTTTTCTTTTATTCGGCCGATGCCCAGGCTTTGAGCGCCTCGTAGTCGACGCCGCCGCAAAGTTTGGCGCCGGTTTCTTCGTTGACGAAGAACGGCACGCCGCCGCAGCCGCCGTCGGCGTCATGCTTGGCG
>CAYFZV010000036.1:4558-9512 GCA_964347735.1 uncultured Gammaproteobacteria bacterium | reverse complement strand
GCCTACCCTTTTTTACCTGCCGTGTCAAGAAAAAACCCCGTAGCACGGGGCGGGGCCGGAAAGGGTCACTTTCCGGTGGAGCCGTAGCGGTCGGCGCCACGGGCGGTTTCGGGCAGTTCGTCGACCTCGACGACTTCCGGTACGCTGAGAGGATACAGCACGAGCTGGACGAGCGCGTCTCCAGCCGCGACGACTGCGGGCACGCTGCCGAGGTTGCGGAAGCGCGGGCCGAGCGGGCCGGTATAACCGTTATCGATCGGCGCCGAGCAGAGCACCAGCATCGGATAGGCGCTGTACATGCTGCTGCGCGGTTCGATCCTTGCGAACATGCCTCTGGGCAGCTTGATGCGAATACCCGTCGGAATTTCGACCGGCGGAATCAAGCCCGGCGGAATGATCACGGTTTCGACGCCGATCAGATTGAAACCGGCATCGCCAGGCTTCGACACATGCAGCAACTCATACTTCTTGGCGCGATTGTCGCGCAGGACCTGAAGAACATGCTCCAGATCCAAAGGCTTCTTGGATGAAGACATGCTCGGCCTCCTGTGGAATGAGCCCCCAAAAGGTAGCACGACCGCGCAAGAAAGTTATTCACATCACACAAAACGAAAACGCTCCCGTTCAGGGAGCGTTTTCCATGGTGCGACGGCTGGGGTTCGAACCCAGGACCTTAGGCTTAAGAGGCCTCTGCTCTACCGGCTGAGCTACCGTCGCGCGCGCTATTTCTACAGACAGGATGCTACACGGATCATGCTAGAGAATCAAGACCCTGGTGCGGGCGAAGGGAATCGAACCCCTATCACTGGTTCCGAAGACCAGCGCTCTATCCGTTGAGCTACGCCCGCAGACTCCAGCACCGTAGATGATTTCGTCTTTTTTTTCAAGAAAAAACGACCCGATGATGGGTCGTTACGGAAGCCGGAGGAATCCTCGCAGCGTCGGCGTCGTCTCGAACATGGGGCGTTGTTGAGCGTCGATCTTTCGGGGCTTGGCATCCTTCATCTCGAACTCCGCATTGGGCGGAGGCACGAGCGTGAGGTCGCTGACGAAACGCGGCACGCCGGTGATTTCGTAGGACTCGCTGCACGTTCCGCCTCCCTGCGTGTCGAATACGTAGGCGTAGGTGAAGTGCAGGTTCGGCGGCGTGATCTCCACTTGCGCCGAGATCCTCACTCCGCCCGACGAGCCTTCTGCGCCGTAGACGCCAGGAGACTTCATCGGAAGATCGAAACGCTGGATGCCGTGCATGATCGTCAGACGGCCGTCGGGATGAAAGACGATATCGCCTTCTTCTTCCACGGTTTCGCGAGGCGAACCTGCCTTACAAGTGTCCGTCTTCACGGACACCATGCGGTAGACGTTTTCGACGCGCGTTGGATCCGGAAAGCGCTTGGCTCCGCCGACATCGAGCGGATAACCGCAGCCTTCCGGCTCGCCCGGACCGCGGAAAATGATCTGCAGGCCGTACTCTCCGCCTTGGAAGATACCGACGATGCTGCCCATGAGCGGGGTGAATCCCGTACGTGAGGAGTTGTATTCCATCGGCCCCTGCCAACTGACGTAGCCGGAAGCATAGGCCTCCTTCGGCATTTCGAAGCGAATCTCCTCATCATGCGAGTTGAAGGAGAAGACCGCATGATCGGCGTACTCTCGGATATCGAGCGGGACTTTCCAACGAAACCGCGGCGGCGCCATCTTCGGGACACCGGGGAAGCAAAAGAAATCGTAGAGCGCGTACTCCGCTTCGTACTTCCCGTCGATCTTGGTCGTATCCGAGAAGTGGCGGGCGCCGCCGATCATGCGCGCTTTGCGCACGCACGGCACGGCCTCTTCGGTGTCATAGCGCCAGCGATGCTCGTCGATCGTGAGATCGACGTAGTCCTCCGTCACCCCGCCGGTGATGCGATGTTCTTCATCGCCGAAACCGGATGGGGATGGGCCTGTCGCGACGAGATCCACTTGATTGCCGTAGATCTCAAGGTCTTCGTAGAGGCCCGTGCCAGGCACGAAGGGAGACAGGTACGAGAGCGTCATGCGTTCGTCAGCCTTCAGCGAGACGTCGAAGAATGCGTACTCTCCGAGGTCCGGTTCATCGACGCAGGTGTCTTCCGACGTCAATGCGTGAACGCGGTACTCCATGTCGACGAACCTGTATTCGGGCGACGAGCAGGCGGAGAAGCAGGACGCGAACACAATCATCAAACGCTTCATGCGAACCTCCTTGGAAAAAGAAAGAGCGGTCCTAACCTAGCGCAGGACCGCCCTTTCGTCAATCACTTACTTCTGGTTTTCGCTCGATGCGATCTGATAGCTTTCCGCAGTCTCTTCCGCGAGCAACCCTTCTTTGACGAGGCGCTTGAGATCCTGCGTGTATGAGGTCATGCCGATCGACGCGCTTGTCTGGATGACATTCTTGATCTGCTCGACTTTGTTCTCGCGGATCAGGTTGGCGCAGGCCGGCGTGTTGACCAGGATCTCGCGCGTCGCCACTAGTCCGCCCCCGATGCGAGGCAAGAGCTGCTGGGAGATGACCCCGCGGAGCGTCATGGCGAGCTGCAGGCGGATCTGGGTCTGCTGATGCGGAGGGAAGACGTCGATGATGCGGGAAACCGTCTGCGGCGCGCTGAAGGTATGCAGCGTGGCGAAGACGAGGTGGCCGGTTTCAGCGAGAGTAAGTGTCGTGGCAATCGTGTCGAGGTCGCGCATTTCGCCGACCATGACGACATCCGGGTCCTGACGCAGCACGTGCTTCAGGCCCTCGGGGAACGAGACCATGTCCGATTCGAGCTGGCGCTGGCGGATGATGCTCTGTTTCGATTCGAACAGGAATTCGACAGGGTCCTCGAGCGTGATGATGTTGAGACGGCGCTTCGAGTTGATATCGTCGATCATCGCCGCAAGCGTCGTCGATTTTCCGGCGCTCGTCGGTCCGGTCACGAGGATCAGTCCGTGCGTCAGTTCGGTGAAGCCCTGCACGACCGGCGGGAGTTCCAGCTGCTCCATCGTCGGGATCACCTGCGGGATGTTACGGGCCGCCACGGTGATGTGCCCTCTTTCCCAGGAAAGGTTCACGCGGAAACGCGCGCCGTCGCTCGAGTAGGCGAAATCTAATTCCTTTTCGATGCGGAAGCGTTCGAACTGCTCGGGCGTCACGGTCTGGCGGACGATCTTTTCGAGCGTGGCGTCCGTCAGCATTTCTTCCTTGTCGAGATCGTACAGATCCCCCGCCACGCGCAGGACCGGGCGATGGTTGACGATCAGATGAAGGTCGGAAGCGCTTTTTTCGATTGCGGCGCCGAAAAGCGATTGAGCAGTGAGCATAGTGCTTTCAGTGTACACGAAAACGAAAAGAGCCGGAATGTCCGGCTCTACCAACCTTTCGCTTCGAGTGCTTTTCTGGCGGCCTCGATCTGGGCGTCCTGCTTCGAGGAGCCTTTGCCGACGGCAACCAGTTCGGATCCCAGGAAGACGCCGACTTCGAATTCCTTGGAATGGTCGGGTCCGTTCTCGGTGATGACCCTGTAGTTCGGCGTGACGCCGGCGGTTTCCTGCGCGGCTTCCTGGAAGCGGCTCTTCGGATCGACGTAGAGCTTGTGTTCCAAGATGTAGTCGAGTTTCGAGAGAACGAACCGATCGATGAACTCGCTGACGACCTTCCAGCCCTGATCGAGGTACATGGAGCCGATGAGCGCTTCGATCGCATTGGCCAGGATGTACTGCCGCGCCTTCGAACCCGCGTCCTTCGCTTCGCCGCGCGAGAGATAGAGATACTCCTCCATGCCGAGATCCTTGTGCGCGATGACTGCGAGCGTGTTGGCGTTCACGAGCGCGGCGCGCCAGTTGGTCAGCTCGCCTTCCGGGTTCGGATACTTGGCGTAGAGATATTCGGTGACAACCAGTTCGATCACGGCGTCCCCGAGGAATTCCAGGCGCTCGTTGTGGCCGAGGCGGAAATCGGGGTGCTCGTTCAGGTACGAACGATGGACGAATGCTTGGACGAGAAGGTCCGGATTCGTGAAATGAACCCCGATCTTCTCCTCGAATTTCGAGAAGTCTTTCATGTCTGTCTGAAGCCTTTCAGTCGCGACATGCCCCGTCACTGGACGGGCGCGTATCGCGGCAGAAACGCTGTATTAGAAATTATTTTTCTCCCTCCGTGCTTTCTTTCGGATCTTCTTCCTTGTCTTCTTCTTTCTTTTTCGGCTCCTGCTTGTCGACCTCCTTGATGTTCCCCGCCGCGATCATGTCCTTGAAGATCGCACCGAGGACGCCGTTCACGAATTTTCCGGATGATTCGCCGCCGTATGTTTTGGCGAGCTCGATCGCTTCGTTGATCGCAACTTTCGAAGGCACGTTGTCGGAATGCTTGAGTTCAAAAACGCCGATCCGAAGAATGTTCCGGTCGACGATCGTGATCTGCGGCAACGGCCACGCAGGGGCGTACTTCGTAATGGTCGCGTCGATCTCCTTCTGCTGTTTCAGAACGCCGTGCACGAGCTCCATGGCGAAGCCCTTGTCGTCGAGGCCGGGCGCGAACTCTTCCAAGTTACGCTCGGTCAGCTCGTCCATATCCCCGATCTTGCCTGCATGAAAATCGCGTTCATACAACGATTGCATGGCGACAGTGCGGGCGAGATGGCGGTTCGACATAAAGGACGGGCTACCGTTCTTCCTCCAAAGAAGGTTATTTCGAGGCTTTGGCCTTGATCACCTGGCGACCCTTGTAGGAACCGCAGAAGGCGCAGGCACTGTGAGGCTGGACGGGCTTTTTGCACTTGGCGCATTCCGCGAGCTGCTTCTTGCCAAGGGCAAAATGCGAGGCGCGGCGGCGTTTGTGCGAGCTGGTCCGGCGATGTCCGGGAAGACCCATAGCTAGAATATCACTTAAAGGTAGGGACAGTATAGCTTCGCACGAAGAATTTGGCAAGACCTCCCGCCTATGCTACCCATA
>CAYFZV010000036.1:0-4458 GCA_964347735.1 uncultured Gammaproteobacteria bacterium | reverse complement strand
GCCTGATCAAATGATCAGGCTTTTTCTTTTTAAAAAATTCCCCCGACGGATGTCGAGGGGTCACGCGAGAACGAACTTGATGTACGGGCCGGTTTCGATCACGACGGTGTTCTCGTCTCTCGGGGAGACGCCGTTCGTCGAACAGCAGAGCTGTTCGGTGTCGTAGAGCTCGCCGTCGATCGTGTGCCGCATCGGTTCGGAGTAATGGATCGTCAGGCGTTCGGTGACCGCATCCTGTACGGCGCCGACCAGCGGAGCGCCGAAGATCATCGAAGGGCCGTTGAGCAGCGTGCGCCAGAAGCCGTTGTTGAGGCCGATGCCGTGAAAGCAGCCGAGACGTTCGCCGGTGCGTGGCGTCACGCGCAACATCGGGTTGATCTCGCGCAGCGACGAGGCGATGACCGCATTGTAACGATCCATGGAAAAGACCTGTTCGGTGCCGTCGGCGCCACGGTAGGAGATCACGGCATCGAAACGTCTGAAGATAGACGGCCGCCGCCACGGTGAGAACCGCCCGAGCGTTTGGCGCCAAAGGACGCCGAGACCCGTGCGGAACGCGCGGCTCGGACCGGCCTTGCGGCGATAGTACTCGTCGAGCGCATTGACCGCGGCGCCGGAACCGTAGATGAAACCGTGCCGGTCGTTGATCTTGAGCATCGGACAGCAGACGGTGTCGCGCGGAATACCGCGGACGTACTTCTCGCAGGCGAGATCGAAGGCCTTGAGCGGATCGTTGCCGAGCAGCTTGAGAGCCGTCGGCACGACGTTCTTGGAACCGGCACCCACCACGATGACTTCCGTCGGATGTTCCGGTTCGGTTGTCAGGTAGCGCAGGAAGTCCGGGTCTTCTCCGATCGTTTTCTGCGTCGAACCGTCGCCGCCGACGACGACGAGGAAGTCGGGCGGCGCTTCGCGCATCGTTTTCTCTTTGGCTTCGCCGAGCTCTTCCAACGAATGGGTCATGTGGACTTCGACGACCGCCGAAGCGCCCGCCGTCTCGCCCGTCGGAAACCATTTCTTGGTGATGCGCTCGACGCCTTCACGGAGCTGTTCGCGTCCCATGCCGATGCCCGCTTTCTTGGCATTGGCGAAGACGACGCCGCGCTTGATCGGGGGTTTCCCCCGTTTGGAACGGCGATTTTCCTGCCAACGTGATACGAGTCCGGACATACGTCCTCCTTTCGATGCGGATGCATCGGGAACGTACCGGCACCCTAAAAGAAAAAAGCCCCCGTGGCAAGGGAGGGCTTAGGCCTTTGCGGCTCGGAAGAGCGTGCAGGCCGTACGCGATGATGGAACGCGGCGGATATCCGCGGCGAGCATGCCATTCCGCAAGATGCCGACGATGCGGTTCGAGGCCGTTTCGACGACAAGATACGATTCCTCGTCGCTGACCGCCTCGGGATTGACGCGCTCGACGGCATAACAATCTTCATCGAGCGTCGTGATGCATATCCTCGGGGGAATGAGCCGCCATTCCGACATCGCGTGCGTGAACGCGTCAGGCATCATTTCGTCCGCCTTCACCAGGGCGGTCGACGACGTTTTCTTTTTGCGCATCGTTCCCACCCTTTCCCGGAGCCGTGGGGCTCCGCGTGATGACATCGTACGCGATCCAGATCACGATCAGCCAATAGAGAAGGTTCGGCACGAGGCCAAGGTTCACGCCCGCCGAAGACAAGAGCGCGTTCAAGACGAGCGGCAACGTGGCGGCGTAGGCCGTGGCGATGAAAGCGCGCTTCCACGGCCACGGACGCTTCGCGATCTTGAGCACGAACCACAACAGCAAGGCATGCGCGGCGGCACTCAAGAAAAAGCCGATGAACGTCAGGCCGAAGACCACGAGGCCCGCGATCAGGGCGCCAAGAAACAACGCGGCTGGCGTCCAGCGTGCAATGCCGCTTTGGATCTCTTCGCGCGTCCATCGGAAATCCGGCGCCTTGGCGAACGTGATCATCTGCTGGTGGGGCCCCTCCTGTTGCGTAATGCCGGTCGTTGAGAGCACGAGACCGTTCTCCCCTTCCGCCAATGCCAAGCCGCTTGTCGCGCTGTTGATGATGACTTTGAACTCCTGGTTTCCGGCGATGATCGGAGCGGGCAGCGTGTCGGAGAATTTCCCGTCCTTCATTTCGAAGACGGTGCCGGGCGGGACACGCGTCTGCAGGCCTTCCATGATGACGCCTGCCGCCTGACGCGCATCCACGAAGAAGAAGATCAGGAACGGCAGCACCCAGAGGAACGCGGCCAGGAGCGCGAGATGCCCCAGGCCTTCCCCGAGCTTCCGGTTTTCAAGGCGGCGGTAAAAATCCTTGCGGCTCGAAGCCGAGATGGCGGTGCGAACCCAATACCGAAACCAGGCGAAGAATTTCATATCAGACCAAGGTCACGCTTGAGACGGAATCCTTCTCGGCTTTGAAGCGCATGACGCGCACGCCCTGCGTCTGGCGGCCGAGCTGCGGCACGGTCTTCGACGTGAAACGGATGACTTGTCCCTTTTCGGAGATGACGATCACGTCGCGCTCGTCTTTCGTGTTGATCAGCATGGCTTGGACGATCGGTCCCGTCTTGGCGGTGACTTCGGCCGTTTTGATACCGGAGCCGGCGCGGCCCTGCACTTTGTACTCGCTGACGTTGGTGCGCTTGCCGAAGCCGTGTTCCATGACGACCATCAAATCGAAGGCGCCCTTGTCGACCGCTTTGCCGTCGACGACGTCCATGCCGACGATCGCGTCTTTGCCCTTCATGCGCATACCTGTGACGCCCGCGGCGGAACGTCCCATGGCACGGACGTCTTTCTCGCTGAAGCGGATCGACTGCCCCTGCGCGGTGACGAGAATAATGTCGTCGTTGCCGCCCGAAGGTTTGACCCATTCGAGGTTGTCTTCCGGACGGATCTTGATGGCGATGAGGCCCGAGCGGCGCACGTCCTTGAATTCGGAAATTTCCGTTTTCTTGATGACGCCGTTCTTCGTGACCATCACGAGGAATTTCGCGTCGGCGAGTTCGGAAGCCGTCATCGAGGACGAAACTTTTTCATTCGGCGCGAGCTGCAGGAAGTTCACGATGGCCTGGCCCTTCGAAGTACGCGAAGCCTGCGGCACGTCGTAGGCCTTGAGCTGGAACGTGCGGCCGCGCGTCGTGAAGAAGAGAAGGTCGGCATGCGTGTTCGTCGTGAACATCTGGCTCACGATGTCTTCTTCCTTCGTGGCGATGCCGGCGACGCCTTTGCCGCCGCGCGTTTGCTGCTTGAAGGTGTCGGGATGCACGCGCTTGATGTAACCGTCGGCGGTCAGCATGACGATCGTCGGCTCGTTGGCCACGAAGTCTTCAGCGGAGAATTCCTTCACGCCGTGGACGACGATCTGCGTCTTGCGGTCGGTCGCGTGCTTGTCGCGCAGCGTTTTCACTTCGTCGGTGATGATACCGAGGATGCGCTTCGGGGATTCCAAAATGGATTCGAGTTCCTTGATGAGCTCGAGTTTCTCTTTCAATTCGTCGGTGATTTTTTTCGCTTCGAGGTTGGCGAGCTGCTGGAGACGCATGTCGAGAACGGCCTGCGCCTGGATGTCGTCCAGCTTGAACTTGGATTTCAAATTCGCCTTGGCTTCATCCTTGTCTTTCGACGCCTTGATCGTCTTGATGACGGCATCGAGGTTGTCGAGAGCGATCTTCAAGCCCTTCAAAATGTGGGCGCGTTCCTTGGCCCGCGCGAGGTCGAAGGCCGTGCGGCGGCGGACGACTTCCTGCCGGTGCTTCACGTAGGCTTCGAGCACCGCTTTCACGTTCATGATGCGCGGCTGGATGCCGCCGTCGAGCGCGAGCATGTTGACATGGAACGTTTCCTGCAGCTGCGTCATGCTGAAGAGCTTGTTCAGCACCTTCTTCGGATACGCGTCGCGCTTCAATTCAATGACGACGCGGACGCCTTCCTTGTTGGATTCGTCGCGCAGGTCCTTGATGCCTTCGATTTTCTTTTCGCGGATGAGGTCGGCGATCTTTTCGATCATCGCGGCCTTGTTCACCTGGTACGGCACTTCGTTCACGATGATGTGAAAACCGTTCTTGGTTTCGATGATCTCCGTCTTGGCGCGCATGACGATGCCGCCCTTGCCGGTCGCGTAGGCTTTGCGGATTTCCTTGGCATCGTAAATAATGCCGCCCGTCGGAAAGTCGGGGCCCTTGATGAACTTGCAGAGGTCTTCGACGGAGCAGTCCTTGTTGTCGATCAAATGGATTACGGCGTCGCAGACTTCACCCACGTTGTGCGGCGGGATGTTGGTGGCCATGCCGACGGCAATACCCAACGTGCCGTTGATGAGCAGGTTGGGGAGCTTGGCCGGAAGGACGGTCGGTTCTTTGTGGGCGCCGTCGTAGTTCGGGACGAAATCCACCGTGTCGCGCTCGATATCCTGCAACATCTCTTCGGAAATGCCGTGGAGCTTGGCTTCGGTGTAGCGC
>CAYFZV010000035.1:0-9791 GCA_964347735.1 uncultured Gammaproteobacteria bacterium | reverse complement strand
GCCAGCCTACGCGGAGAAACGATCCAAGTCAAAGCTTGACCGATCTCGTTCTTTGAGCAGGGGTGTTCTCATCCGCAGTCGAAGTCGCCCCGAGCGCCTCTGCACGATAGGTGTCGATGTCGACGTCCATGAAATCCGTTCGGATGCCGCCGCGCCCGATTCCCGTGATCGCGGTTCCGTGCGTCGACCCGTCGTCGTCCGCCGTGGCCACGAGCGTCCAGGTACCGGTGTTGCCGACGTCGGCATACAGGCGCAGAAGCACGCGCCCGTTGCCGGCGTTTTTTGTTTCGAATTTGAGTCCGATCCATGTCCCGTTCGGGAGCAGAGACGGCTGTGAACGGCGGTGATACGTCCCCGAGAATACTTTTTCCAGAGCGAGCGTGTAATACGCCCCGTTCAATTTTTTCTTGATGACGGCGTTTCCATCGACGCGCAATCCGCCGTAGTAGAGCGTGTGCTGATCCTGATAGCGGCTGATCAGGAGGACGCCGTTCGATTCGCTTCGATGCGGATCCGGACTGATGTTGTAGCGATTCATGCGGAGAAGGGCTTCCTGCGTGACGTCGCTCCAGGTGCTTTTCGTCAGGAGCCGAAAGATATTTTGGGGATGCGCGCCTGCGTCCGTTTCTCCCGGATTGCTGAAGGCATACCGTTTGCGCCACGTGTCAGAATTCTTGAGCTCGTTCTGCACCGTGCTGCCGTATCCGTTCCAGAGCGTGAAATAGCCGCCGGAACTCAACCACCAGTACGGGCTCGAGCTTTCGTCGGCGTTGGACGCCTCCTGCATGCGTCCGTCAACGCTGAAGTCGTACTGGAACGGAAGCGTGTTTTTCGGCTGGGTATGGGTGAAGGAATGCCAGCGCATGATATTCCAAGCGAAGCCGGCCGCGGCCAGAAGAATGACGGCCATCAGGCCAAAACGTGAAAGTTGGATGTTCGTCATAGTTTGAAAAAAGGAGGGCGCGGAGGCGCCCTCCATCACGGAGAGATGCGGAGCTCTGAGCACGTTCTTAGGAAGACGTTGTAGGCCTCGTCGAGGCGGCCGACTTTGTCTCCGATCGTTTCGCAAAGGTACTTTTCGTCCAGGCGGTTGGAGATGCCTTTCTGATACATCGCAGGGTGCGGGATTTCCTCGTGCCGACAACTGGGATTGGCGTGCCAGACGCGGAGGAGGAGTTCGATTGGGATACCGTAGCGCACGGTTTTGAGCGTATCGATGACCGGGCCGAGCACCTCCCAGCGGAAACCCAGGAATCCGCTGCGAGCATCGGTGACGCGCCATTTCGTCACGCAGCGTGTCATCATCGCGATCGCGATGTTCAAGCAGAGGCGGTCGAGCATAAGATGGCGCCTATCGGACTCGCGGTGGAAACGCGAGCAGACGACGACATCGGCGCCGTGCTCGATCTTCTGTATGACCTGGGGCAGCAGATCGGGATCATGCTGTCCGTCGCCGTCGATGCGTATGATCCCGTCGCACGGCAGGCAGTGCTCGGTGATGTAACGGAGCGCGGCGCGCGTGGCAGCGCCGTTTCCGCCGTTGGTCGGCAGGCGTACGACGTGATCCGCGAATTTTTCCGCAATGTCGGCCGAGCCGTCGGTCGAACCGTCATCGACGACGATCAGGCAGCGTATACGATGGCCGATGACATGTCGGATGTGTTGCAGGACACTGCCGATCTTCTCGCGTTCGTTGAACATCGGAACGAACACGATATAATTTGACCTATTGTACATGAACGATTCTCCAGCAAAGTACGAGCGGGCTTTTCGTTGCGCGCCCGACGGAAGGCCGGTATCAACCGGACCTCGGTCGGACGCGCACGCATTCAGCAGTAGGCGTCAGCCGCAACGAGCTGTGCGGGCGTATTCACGCCCATGCCTTCGCGCTCGTTCTCGAGTTGGACGCCGCACACCGTTTCGCCCTGGGCGACGGCCAGCGCGATGAGATCGGTCAGGTAGAACTCCCCGGCCGCGTTTTCCGCGGCGAGCCGCGCCACATTCTTCCGTAGCCAGTCGCCGCGGAAGCAATACGTACTGACATTGACCTCGCGGATGCTGGCGCCTTCCTCGGTCGCATCCGCGCGCTCGACGATGCCGACGATTCTTTCGTCTGCGTCGCGCAGGACGCGGCCGCAGTCATCGAAGGCCTGGCGCGCGCCCTGGAAATCCGGCACGACGACGGTCGCGAGCGCGACCGCAGCGTTCGACGCTTCCCGCGCGCCGATCACTCTATAAAGGGATTGGGCGGTGAGCAGAGGATGGTCTCCGGGCAACACGACCACGGATGCGTCTCCGAGATCGCCGAGCGTTTCGATCGCCACGCGTACGGCGTCGCCCGTTCCGCGCTGCTCCTTTTGCACGACGTACTCGCACCGCTCTTCGAGCGCCTGCCTGATTTCATCGGCTTTGTGTCCGATCACGAGCACGGGCCGGGGAGTGATGACGCGAGCGGCGCTCAAGACGCGCTCGATCATTGGTACGCCGCCGACGGGCTGCAAAACTTTCGGATGCTCCGATCCCATGCGCTTCCCTTTGCCGGCGGCCAGAATGATGACGTGGGTCATATTAGAGGGGAGTGACTTCGACGCTCTTAAACTGCGCCTTGGCGACGTCGCGGTTCGGATCCCAGATCCTGATGCCGATGCCGCCGTCCGTATCAGGCACGGTCGCCATGACGACCGGTGTCGCGCCGCTGTAGCAGGTGGCGGTGTTGCCGCGCACGTTCATGCCGAGCGATGTTTCGCCACCAGCCGCGATCGGCGAAGCATTTTTCACGGTTTGGATTCTCACGGTCTCGCCGTTCACCGTATTGGAGATCGAAACGTTGCCTTCTCCGAACGTACACGAGAGATAATTTTTTCCATTCTTATACCTGGCCATGAGCGAGACGTTTGTGCCGCTCGACCAATCAAACGTCGTGCGGAACGTGTAATCCTTCCAAAGGCGCGTGCCGTCGAGGAAGACGCTGGCGCCGCTCGTTTCCTTGGCCGCCATCGTGAGCCGGGCGTCGTTCAGATCCGATGCGCCCCAGGTCGTGCGCCAGCCCGCGTCGTTCGTGAAATCGTCCGTGAACGTCAGCGGCTTTTCGATGCCGCCTTCGAGATACTGGACGAGCCGTTCACCGGACCAGCTTGTCGGCGTCTCGACGCGCTTCAGAGCGAGTCGCGGATCGCTGGCGTGGTTCATGATGAAGTCACCGTCGTGCTGCCAGACTTGTCGGAACGCGATGCGGTACGTTTGTCCGGTGATCTCGGCCACGGCGGCTCTGGCTTCCGGATGGTTCACCGTCTGCTGGCCGTAGTCCCCGAACGGAAAGGACATCGCGTCGACCGTGACATGGAATTCCGATTCGAGGCCTCGCTTCGAATCCGTGATCTCGTGGGTGATGCGCGCGCGATACTCCTCGTCCGTCTCGAGGCGGTCCTGGTCGGGGAGCCAGCTTTTATTGCTCAAGAAATTGCCTTTTTCGGTCGGACTGATCGGCACGAAGCCGCCGTTTTTCTGCACGGCGTGCGAACCGATCATCCATCGGCCCGACGCGATCATTTTTTTGATGTCCTTGAGTCCCAGGTAGTAGCTGCTCAACCATTTGGGATCCGGCACCGTTTCGGCGGCGGGCATGAACATCACGGCTTTGAAGCCGAGCGCTTCGAGTACCGGGTCGGCTCCCTCGAAACTGTCGCGACGACCGTCGTCGAACGTGAGGAGAAAAGAGCGCTTCGGCAATTTTTTCTCGCCGCGTTGGAACGCGTAGAAATCGTCGAGCGTGATCGTCTGGTAGCCGGCGCGTTTCAAGGTGTACATCTGCTCTTTGAAAGAACCCGGCGTGATGCTGAAGCGGTCGTTGCTCACGACGATGCCGTGATAGAGCAGCACGGGCACGCTGTTTTCGGTTTCCTCCGCATTCGCGTTTGCGCCGTCCACGCCGAACATGGCCAGGAGGCTCGAAAAGAAGCTTTCACCCTTGAAGCGCGCGTATTCCCCGCGCGTGAGGTGCGAAGCCATGCTGCGGAGGGGAACGGTGAAATCGGCGTCGCGCATGAAGGCCATACCGATGCCGATCGCGCTCAACAGGACGACGGCGAAGGCGGTGAAAGTCAGTTTTTGTTTGGTGAGGAACGTCATAGGAAAATCAGCGTGTGCCCCACTTGCGGTTCTGGATGGTGACCATCGCATAGAACAGCACGAAGGAGAGCACCATCATGTTCAGCGCCGACCAGGCGAACACGTAGATCCAATAGCGATTGTGCCGGGAGACATAGCGGTAATAAATGGTGATGATGGTGGCCACCAGGAAGACGCCCATCACGTAGTACAACGGGAATTCGCCTTTGACGATCGGGTTGTAGACCATGGCTTTGGCCGCCATGAACGGGGTCAAGAGTGTGACGAGGACCAGCGGGAAAAAATAGGTGAAGGCCACGAAGGGACGCTCTTTCCAAATGAACTTGCTGGCGAAAAGCGAATTCACCATCCAACCCTTCTTCCAGCGCACCTGCTGCTTCATGAGCTGTTTCATGTTGTCCGGGCAGATCGTGTAGGCCTGCGCGGTTTCGGAATACATCGTCTTGTAGCCGAGGCGGACGATGCGGTTCGTGAGGGCGCGGTCGTCGCCCCAGGTGACCGACAGGCCGAGGAATTTCTCTTCGAGCCATTCGTCGAGAACGGGCAGCACGAGGTCGCGGCGATACGCCGACGAGCAGCCGCTGCAGCAGAAGACCGTGAAGAACGTGGATTCGGCGGCTTTGAGAATGCGGAACGACAGGAAGTAGTAGGCGGCCTGCATCCGGGTCAGAAAGTTCTTCTCGGCGTTCTCCGGATCCGCGTGCGCACAGACCGCGCCGACGGTCTTGTTGCGGAACGGCTCGATCAACTCGCGGAAGGTGGGGGGATGCATGTAGCTGTCGCTGTCGAGCTGCACGATGATTTCCCCCGTCGCGCGCCTGAAGCCTTCAGCCATGCCGTGTCGCTTGCCGCGGTTTTCCTTCCAATTGACGACAATGAGTTCCGGATACTTCATCTGCATTTGCCGCAGCACGTCGAGCGTGTGATCGGTGCTTCCGTCGTTGATCACGATCACTTCGATCTTTTCTTTCGGATATTCCGCTGCAAACGACTTCTCGATCGTCTTGGCGATCGATTTCTCCTCGTTCATGCAAGGAATGACGATCGAGACCGTAGGCTCGAATGCGCCTTCAATCAGGTCGCTCGGATGTTCAACGGCTTCCTTGTACGCGTTGGTTTTGTAAAACATCGCCCCGAGCACGCGCGAGAGCTCGAAGCTCGTCACGAAAATCGTATAGATGATGAGCAGGGGATCGAGGGTCAGGTTGGACGCGGTTTTCGCTTTCGAGGCGATCACCAGCCCCAGCGTCAAAAGTCCCAGAAAAATCAGGCTGACACGGTACACGGAATCCGGCATGAAAGACGCCCGTTTCATCGACAGGGTGAGGCTGGACATACGTTTGTTTTTCGCTCAAAAGAAATTCGGGCTCTCTGTTTCGTTCTCTATAGGCACAGACGCACCTCGAGCTGTTTTTTTTACATGAAAAACGCCCGGCAAGCCGGGCGTTTCTCCAGATGGACGGATTTAAAGGGATTTCACCTCGTAATCGTCGAAGTCGACGTCCATGAAGTCGGTGCGCATTCCGCCGTGGCCGGCCTGTGTGAAGGCCGCGCCGCCGTAGCTCGCGCCGTCGTCGATCGCGCTGGCGATCAGTTTCCAGACGCCGGTTTTGCCGACATCCATGTAGAGCTTGATCTCGACGCGTTTGGCATCAAGATTTTTAACCTCGGTCTTCAGCTTGATCGAGGTGTTGAGGGGCAGGAGGTTGGGATTGGTGTTGCGATTGTACGCGCCCGGGAAAGCCTTCGAGAACTTCATCGAGTAGTACGTGCCGTTTTTCTTTTTTTTGATGACCGCATTGCCGTCCACGCGGACGCCGGCATAATACGTGTTCATGCCGTCCTGATAACGGTTGAAGAGCAGCAGCCCGTTTGATGCGCTGCGGTGTTCGTCCGTACTCAAGTGATATGTGTTCATGCGGTACGAGACCTTTTGCGAGACGTTTTGCCACGTTGGCCTCGAGAGGAGACGGAAAACGTTTTGCGGATGAAGGCCGTTGTCCGTTTCCCACGGATTGTTCTGTGCGTAGAGCTTGGCCCACGTATCCGTGACGGGCAGTTCACCCTGGATCGTGCTGCCGACGCCGTCGTGAAAGAACATGCGGGCGCCCGAGTTCAGCCACCAGTAGGGACTGGAGCTATCGTTCATGGCACCGGTTTCGACGAGCGTGCCCGATGTCGTGAACGCATAGGTGAAGGGGAGTGTGACCGGGATCGCCGCTGCGGCTTCGGCATGCTTCGCCCGGAGCGTCATGACGACGGAGGCCAGCACAAAGAACGTAATAAAAAATCCGGCGATGGCCAGACGATCTCTTCGCATCCTCACCGCGAACGTGTTCCGTAAATCCATTCGTAAGTGGTTACGTTTATTCGGACCTCGCCACACTACCAGCTGAACGCCACGAGGTCAATAAAAACCAACAAAAACGGCTCTTTTTAGCGATTTTGGTCCAGCTGATTTTGCGGAAAATTTCAAAAATAAGCCCGTGAGGGGGTGTGGAAAAAATAAAAATGGCTAGGCGAAAGGAAAAAAGAAGTGCCGCCGCGTTTTTTTGAAGCAACGACGCTCTGGACAGAACGCAAAAAATTTGGTATACTTCTGCATGAAATGGGAAACAAAATCGTGCGGTGTTTTACAATCAACGATCAAGCGAGGAAGAGCTGACTTGTATTTGGCTCTCTTTTTATTTTCATAATCTCTAAAAGACCATGCGCGTTTCAAAGACATGTAGCTCGATTGCACTCGTACTGACCGTCGCGATGAGCCTGCTGATCGTGCCGACCGATTTTGCAGCTGCTGCTCCGACGGCGGGTTCGCTTATCCGCCGCTCCGACCACCCAGCGGTGTATTACTACGCGTCCAACGGCAAGCGGTATGTCTTTCCGAATGAAGCCGTGTTTAAAACGTGGTACGTCGACTTCACGAGCGTGCAAACCGTGACGGCGGCGGAAATGGCCGCCATCCCGATTGGCGGCAACGTCACGTATCGCCCGGGCTTCCGGATGATCAAAATCGATACGGATCCGAAAGTCTACGCGATTTCCCGCGGCGGCGTGCTCCGCTACCTTAGCTCCGAAGCGGTCGCGTCGGCGATTTTCGGCTCCAGCTGGGCAAGTTTCATCGATGATATTCCGGATCCGTTTTTCGTGAACTACGCGGTCGGCGCAACGATCGCATCGGCTTCCGACTATGATCGGAATGCCGAATTGGCGTCGGCGACGACGATCAGCGCCGACAAGGGGCTCGGTGGCAACACGGCCACGACGCCGCTTCCTACGCCGCCGACCAGCACGACCACCACGCCTCCTCCCACGACCACTCCGCCTCCTCCAACAACCACGCAGATGCCGACGGTCCCGTCCGGCTCCGAACTCGTCGATATCATCACCGACAGCGGTTTTGAAAGTTCGGTCGGCGGATTCGCTCCCTTTTCCACGAACGACGGTACGGCCGAACCGACAACAATCAGTCCGATCGCCGGCTTGAAGAGCTTGAAAGTCACTGTGAAAACCTGGGGCGGCCGCGTTTCCTCCGGCAAGCAATATGCGTGGGACCAGGGACCTCTCGCCACGTCCCTGACGGTCAAGGCAAAAGTACGCGTCAACAGCGCCACGGTTTCGACCTCGAAACTGCAGATCTGCGCGATTGCGTATCTACAGAACAACAGCACTCCGAAGACAAAATGTCAGGACTACGCTGTCGGCCCCAACGTCATCGACGTCTATCAGACGCTTGATCTGGCTGGTCAAAAGCTGTACCGCGTGTACTTCCAATTCGCGCTGAATAATTCCGGAACGATCGTAGCGACCGCTGACGACGCGCACCTCTACGTCGTTCAGACAGCTGGTTCCACTAGCACGGGCGGCACGACCACTGGCGGGTCGGGCTCCACCGACGGTTCGACCGGTTCCGGTTCGACAGGCACTTCAGGCGATCTTGAAGTGTCCGGTTTCAGCGCGACGCCGACCAAATTCCGCTCGATGACGTCCGAGATGGATGTGCGCAATGACCTCTCGTCTCTCGGCGCGCTCGCCAACGGCGGCGTCAAAGACGTGAAGGTACGCTTGATTCCGGCGCCTGAAGCGGTCGGCCAAACGCGCCGCGTTTCCTTCGGCTTGCCGTTGCCGCCTGGCGTGCTGGCGAACACCAACAACATTAAAGTTACCGCGGCCGGCCAGGAACTCCCGGCCTTTGCGCGCAGTCTCGGCGCTTGGAAATCCATTCCCAACCAGAAACTGCTATGCGATGGCCTTCAAGCGACCGGCAATCCGGGTATGCGCAGCGTACTCGTCCAATTCGACATGACGTTTCCCGACGCGACCCCGATCGAAGTCACGATCGGCCTGAATCGCGCCCGTACCAAAATGATCACCGCGGAAACGCCGGTTGAAAGCCTGTATCGCGTCGTAAACGACGGCACGTATGCGCCGTCCGTAAATACGAGCGGGCTCACGATCCGCGAACCGATGGTGCTCGCGGCTATCGACTACAAGTATCTCGGCTGCGCCGACGTTGTGCCGATGGTGAACGTCGCCGGCACGCGCTCCTATTTGGCGGCGACCGACAAGGCAACCGACGACTTCTTCTACTCGTTGATCAACCAGCACTCTGTGAAGCAAAGCTGGCCTGTCACAAGCTCGTCGGACATCATCAACTTCTACACCGACGCGGAACCGTGGCTCTATGACCGCGCGCAGACGTTCTATAACGGCTACTTGCGCACGGGAAACATCGACATGCTCCGTGAAGCGAACCGCGCCTCAAACCATTATGCGCAGAACGTGTACGGTCCGGAACACTGCCCGACGACCACGCCGTCCTGCGTCGGCGCCTTCAAGCTCAAGTCGCCGAACGCCGGCGACAGCTGGTACGACATGAAGTATTCGTACAGCGAAAACCTGCTGACGAACTATCTTTTGAACGGCGACGCTTCGGTGCTCAAGAAAATCGGTTACATTTCTTGGGGCTTCGAGAGGCACGTCAGTCTGACGGGCACGGTGGAAACGGAACGGCATCGCGGCTACGGTCTTTTGGCCCATGCGGTCGACGCTGAACTGACGGGCAATGCGTATCAAAAAACCGTCGTGACGAATGCGATCACGGCCATGCGCAACCGCCAGAAGTCGACGCTCGACGGCAATCCGCCCAACGGCTGCTTCAACTATCCGCCGGAAGGCGAAGCGAATACCTTCTCGCCGTGGATGTCGAGCCTCCTTTCATACGCGTTCATGCGCAGCTATCAGGCTACGGGCAACACCTCCGTGCCGGCCGCGCTTATCGAGCTCGCGCAATGCGAAGTCAATCGCGGCATGCAAGCGCGCGTCGCCGGAGTGGACGGACCGATGTCGGTCGGACGCTGGTACCCGTACTACATCGCCAAGAGTTTCGGTACGAAGGGCGATATCGAGACCGAACCGAACCTCTGGGACGGCTTCGAACACGCGCTCGACGTGAGCGTGCCGGTCGCTTTGGGAGCCTACTTCACGACGGACGCGGCGCAAAAGACTGCGCTGCAGAACGCGACCAAGGAGCTCCTGCTCACGCATGACGAGTCTATCCTCTCGTGGACGCGCGACAATGATGCGACGCGCACCGCCGGACGCTCCAAGTACCGCACGGATCCTCCGCGCAAATTCCTCTGGCAATACAAGAACTCCAACCT
>CAYFZV010000034.1:0-9833 GCA_964347735.1 uncultured Gammaproteobacteria bacterium | reverse complement strand
ATCGTGGCCTTTCGCAACGTTACCGTTACCGACGCAGAATACAGCCGCATCAAGCGTGTCAAACTTTTTCGCGATCTCATTGAAGGCGGCTTCGCGATCCTTCGGTGTCGTCAAATCCGCAGCGACGGAAGAAACGCGGTCCGGAAAGCGTTCGGCCAAAGCCGTCAGGCATTTTTCTAATTTCGCTTCTTCCCTGCCGTGGATCATGACCTCGGCTCCTTCATCCAAAAAAGACGCGGCGATGGCATACCCGATGCCGCCCGAAGAACCCGAGACGAATATTTTTTTTCCTTCAAGACCGAGGTGCATACGGGTTACGTGGCTTCGGCGATCAAATCGCAGATTTCGCGCACCGCATGATCTCCCCCGTTCGCGCGCGTGACATAGTCGGCGGCGTCCTTGGCCGCTTGTACCGCATTGGCTGGCGCGGCGCCGATACCGACGAGGCGAATACAATCGACGTCGTTGACATCATCGCCCATGTAGCAGACGCGGCTGGCGTCGACTCCCTTTTCCTTCAGAATCTTTTCAAGCAAAGGAGCCTTATCGTCGACGCCGGAAAAATATTCGATGCCGAGCTTCTGGCATCGGGCGGCAACGACGTTGTTCTTTTCTTTCGAAATGACGAGGGTCTTCACGCCCCGCTCGGCGAGCAGCGCGATACCCAAACCGTCCCTGCGGCTACAACGCACGGTTTCATGACCGTCCTGATCGACGTACACGAACCCGTCCGTCAAGACGCCGTCAAAATCGAGGACGAGGAGTTGGATGTCTTTCCAGGCGTTTTTCATAGACGTTGGCGCTATCATAACACTTCGCGTTGAACCTTGACATTTCGGCTTAAAATCACTATGCTTCGTTCGGATCTTTGCAACCAGTACCAGGAGGTACGTCATGACCCGACTCCACGTTTTGCAACCGAAGCCGGAGCCCAAACCGCACCCGGGCAGCCTGGTCAAGGAGATGGCATACGACGAATTGAAGGGCATGCGCGTCGTTTTTGTCAATATGCCCCTCCGAGAAACCGCGAAGCCGAACACGCCGCCCGAAGGGCCGGGTCTCCTGGCCGCACGACTGCGCATGTACGGCGCCTCGCCGACGATCGTCGACTTGAACGCCTATCGGTTCAAGGATGAAGCGGCCGCGGGCATGCCCAATGGCCGGCATATCACCTTGCAGGAAGCCACCCACTTGCTCGGAGCGCACTTCAGCAAGCACGGGCACCCGGACGTGATCGCGTTCTCCGGAATGATCACGACGCTGCGCTGGCAAGAGAACATCGCGAAGATCTGCCGGAGCCTGGCTCCAGACGCCTTCCTCGTTTCCGGCGGCGGACTGGCGACCGAAATCAGGGCCGGCCTCTTCGGCTGGATTCCCGAGCTCGACGCCGTCGCGCACTCGGAAGGCGACGACACGATGCTGCTCTGCGTCCGCGACGTGAAGCTCATGAAAGAGCGAGGTGTCAAACAAGCGCTTCTCTCTTCCAAACTAAGCCCGTACGCGATGGGCATGTCTCCCAACGGCCGGCCGCGCTTCTTCTACGAAGGCGACCGCCCGGAGGATCTGGACATCTTGCCGTTCGCGGCCTGGGATCTCCTCGAAGAAGACGTCCTCGGCAACCCGGTGCTCGAGTGGTATATCGAGACTCCTGTCTGGGGCATCGCAGCAAACAACAGCTCGGCGACGCCCTTCACCATGGAACGGAGCCTGACCGCGGTTTCGAGCCGCGGCTGTCCCTATGCCTGCGCTTTCTGTTTCAGAGGCGCACAAGGCGAACGGAATTACGGCGTTCGCTCCGCCAAGAAACTCGCAGAGGAAGTTCGCCAGAACGTCGATCGCTACAAGATCGACTTCATGGGACACCCCGACGATAACTTCGCGGTCCAGCCGAAACGGATCGAGGATCTCCTTGCGGAGTACAAAGACCTGAACATCCGCTGGGGAACGCATACCCGGCTCGATGAGACGGACAAGAACCGCGCCGAAAACATGGCCAAGGCCGGCTGCGTCTACATCGGCTTCGGCGCCGAAAGCGCCAGCGAAGCCACGCTGACGCGCATGAACAAGGCCGGCTTCATCTTGAGGCGCGGCCTGACCCCGATGCGCATCAACGGATCCGAGTACCTGTTTCCAGAGACGATGCTCCGAGGGATCAAGGACTGTCGACGGGTCGGCATCCACTCGAACTGCACATGGATCATGGGGTATCCCGGCGAAACGCTGGCGGATCTCAAGACCAGCGCGGCCTTCATCCTATGGCAGCGCGAGCTGTATACGGAGGGGTTGATGCCAGGAACACCGGAGTATCTGACCGCACTCGACTCGGTCAACGCCAGGATGTTCACCGCGACCGCCTACCCAGGCACCGCGATGTTCAAAGATCCGGCCGCCAAGGGCATTCTGACGAAGACCTTCGGACTCACCTTCGGACCGGACGGCGAACCCGTCTGTGACGAAGCGCTGCGCCAGTACGTTCTCGAGCTCGATGACGCCACCAAGGTGATGCACAACGAGCACGGAGAACCGCTCTACTTTGGAGCGATGACCACGGATCAGTTCCTCGAAGCGCGGATGCACGCCGACAACGGGGAAATCGAAAAAATCCTGGAGATGCGCTGATCAAACGAACCGCCCCGCGACACATGTGGGGCTTTTTTATTTGTAGGCGATCATCAAGGAAATTTCCTTGGGAAAATCGTTGAGCAGCGCCGTGTACACCCGATGATCGGGCGACAGGTTGTTCTGCGCCTTGAGCGGCAAAAGATTCGTGATGCGGGCCTGCACGCGCGCGGGCAAAAATGAAAAGAGGGTTTTCATCGCTTTCACCAGCGGGTTGTTGCTTTTGATCCGCGCGATGTGGAAATGCTCGAATGCCTGGAATCCGTTTTCCAAAAAACTCTTTTTCCAATCCTTCAGGCGATATTCTTTCTCGCCGTTCATCCTGCGCGTCCATTTCTGCGTAGGATCGACGCCCATCGTGCGCTTGAAGGCTTCCGAATATTCCCGATCAAGCATGGCGTTGAGATCTTGGTCACTAAGGTTGTTGTCTCGAGCCTTATCGAAACAGAATACGAAACCGCCCGGTTTCAGGATCCTGGCGGCTTCCCGCAACGTCTGCCCCAAATCATCCGCATGATGTAGGGAGAAAAAATCAAACACGAAATCGACCGACGCGTCGGGCAGACCGATGTGCGTGAAATCACCGACGGCGCCCACGACCTTCTCTTCGGAGCCGCTTGGTATGAGATACGAAACGACGGCGGGCATCAGCTCTCTGACGATGGCTTCGCAGGCGTCGACTCCGTAGACTTTTTCAACACGTTTCCGTTTCGCCAAAAGAGCGGTAAACGTGCCGGGACCCGAACCCACTTCGAGACCGACGCCTTGAAGCCCGTTCGCTAAAAACTGGGTATCGACAAAATCAAGAAACCGTTCGACCGCCTCGAGCGTCAGGCGCGGCGCCACGCCGTCGAACGTGATGGCTTGAATGGCGTCGATCGGCGTGCCGTTCTTCAGGAGCGGGGCGAGTCTCGTTTTGTAATGGGAATTGAGTTCGTCTTTGAGAGCCTGGGGCATCTCCCACGTCACGATGTGCATACATCTGCAGCAGTTGAAAAAAACCTCACTTTCCTATAGTATACATAACACTCTATGAATGTCATCGCAATTATACCGGCGCGGGGAGGATCGAAACGTATTCCTAGGAAAAACGTTTTGGATTTTCATGGCAAACCTCTTATCGCGTGGTCCATCGAAGCCGCATTGAATGCGAAGTCCGTCACCCGGGTGCTGGTCAATACGGATGACGAAGAAATCCGCGAGGTCGCATTGCGCCACGGCGCCGAAGTGCCCTTCTTGCGACCGGCGGAACTCGCGCGCGACACCGTCGCCATCGAACCCGTCCTGATCAATACGCTCGAATGGCTGAAGGCACACGAGGGCGTTTCGCCCGATGCGCTTGCGCTGCTCATGCCGACCAATCCGATGCGCACGTCGGAGGCGCTTGATCAAGCCGTCGCCCGATTCAACGAAACGGGTGCGGACTCCGTCGTCACGGTCTCCGAAGCGCGCGCCAACAACAATCCGCATTGGATCCTCCGGAGGGACGAGAAAGGCGACGTGGTCCTTTTTGACGGCACCCCCTTGAAAGCCATCCGTCCTCGCAGCCAGGACTTGCCGCCCTGCTATTCCAGAAACGACATCGCTTACATTTTCAAACCCTCGAATCTCTACCAAGATCCTCCGAACCTCTACGGAGACAAGGTGGAGCTGCTCGTTATGGACGAAACCTTCGAAGGGGACATCAACACGCCAGAAGACTGGCAGGTCGCGTACGACAAATTCCGACGCGTAAAGAAATAAGGCCTCATGGGTCTTATTTCTTTTTCAGGAGGCTCTGGATGAAGAACTTGAGTCCGTCGATTTCGCGGTAGCTCATCAGCACCATCTCTCTCGGCGTCGTTGTCTGATATTTGCCTCTGCAATGGAACCCTTGCGTATTGACGATGATGAGCGTGTTGGCTTTTCCCTCGATCGGCTGGAGTGCCAAGCCGTGCGGCGCAAGAAACGCATGATCCACCTCTGGCGTGATCGTATCCCGGCTCTTCTTGTCCCAAAACCAGAATTTCACGCTCATCTTATATTCCATCCACAACCGCGCAAGCGTCATCTTTTGCGAGCCTTTCGTGTATGTGAACGCCGCATTCTTCGCATCAACGTCGTTCAGGTACATGAAACTCTTCATGGTCGTGTAACTGACGTCGAAGTGCAGGTTATCCGCCTTGTCGGTGGATTCCTTGCCCAGATCCTCTTCCGCATACCAACCCTTCTCCACGTGCACCGTCGGCGTGATGAGATGTTTTTTCCGAAGCACGACCGACGCGACCCCGTTGATGAACGCGTTCTTGGCAAAATACATCTCGAGCAGAGCGCTGGTGGTCGGTCTTCCTTCGGCGACGAACGCCGTCCGGATCAGGCGAGGAGCGCGTTCGTTGAACACATCGAGCTTGAAACGATCGACTTCGGCTTTGATGCTCGAAAAAACTTCTGGAGGGAAAAAATCATGGATCACGGCGATGCCGTCTCGCATGACCGTTTCCGCTGCTTGCTGCACGCGCGCATCTTTTGAAACGATTTTTCCGCGCAAGGCGAACATGAGTTCGAACCACGCGATCCTGATGAGGTGGAACCCCAACGCATTCGCGATCAGCCCGCCCTCAAACCGCCTGGGCGCTCTCAAAAGCTTTTGAATGAATTCAGGCCGAGTGATTTTCATGGGAATTCTTAACGGTGAATAGTTCCTGTGTGATCACCCATCGCGCTGTTTCAAGCGTGTCTCCCACGCGCGCCAAAGGGAAACCGAACCCCTCTGGGCATCTGGCCTGGCCGTTCAGTGTCCTATTCGTTCCTTGGATGAAGGTAAACGTGTCGCCGAACAATCGGAATCCTTCGGTCATTTCGGCGCGGAACGCATCATGAACGAATAAGGAACCGCCTTCTTTCAAAAGCGTATCCCGATGCACTCTTTTAATGCATGGAACACGTGCGCGACCGTCGATGAAGATGACATCGAAAACTCCGCTAAGCGGGATGCAGACATAGTCGAACAGCTGCCTGATCGATCCGTCCAGTAAGAGGCCTTTGTTCCAGAAAACGGTCTGCAGAGCCGGAAGATGCCACAGGTCCACGCGGATGCCGTCATGTTCGATCGTGAAACATCCCGGACCCGGGTCTTTTTCGAACAGTTCAAAAAATGTACCTTTCTTGACCGCATTGCCTTCCATACGGAGCGTCGGCTCGGCCAAGGTGCGCTGCTGGGAATCCGCCGATTCCGCAACAAAAGAGCGCATGATGCTTTTCGCCATCCAAAGTGCGTACCCCATCCCCACCAACATCATCCTGACGATTTGTTTCAGCACCCCGCGGAAGGTGAATCCGAACTGCGGCGTGATGCGCTCGATGTATTGCAACCTCCGGCTGTTCAAAAGTATCTGCCAACCCAGAGATGCGCTTTCAAGCGCGCGATGCTCTTTCAATACGCTCCCCGCTTTCGACAGCGAGAGAACGGATTCCTTGAGTGGTTGCCAGGTGACCTTCAGATTTTTCGTATCCGTGCCGTCAAGGAATTCCGCCAGGATGGATTCCGCCAACCAATGAAAAAAGTTCGTCTCGTGTTCGATCGAAACAAAGGCAAAATCATTTTCCAACTTTCTCCCTTTTCGCACCAAGCTGACGGTACTGTTTCCGGCACCCCATTCCAGGCATCGAAGCGGCTTTCCGCCTTGGGCGCGCGCGTCGACCGTTTCAAGAACGGCGTTCCAGCAATTCGCGCTCATCATCGGCGAACCGTCGAGCGGTTTGATCTGCGCGGGGTCGAATTTCACCTTGGTTTTTTGGCCTTTCGACATAGTCAATTCATTGTAGACGGGAACTCTTGAACGCCACAAGGATCGCTTACGATGCAGTCAGGCGCTTCAAAATCTGGTCCGCGACGCGCATACCTGATTTTCCATCGAGGCTGAAAAGCTGCTCTTTCATGATGCGTGCGCGACCGTCCCGATCCAACGCGGGATGTTCCAGATACGCGTTGATCGCCGCGATCCATTCGTCTTTCCCACGCACGACGCGTACGCCGCCGGTCGCGATGATCTTTTTCATGTGATCCTCGTCGTGATAGCGTTTCACGCTCTTTGTGTATTCCTTGTTCTCCTCGCCATCAAAGTCGAGCATCATCTGCGGCTTGTCGAAGACGGCGGAATCAAGGCCGAGCGAGGTCGCGACATACATGACGACGTCGGAATGGTAGATCAGGTCAGCGAGAAATTTCTGATCATTGGGGTCAAGTTCTGTGTTTTTCGGATTCTCGTCGAATACGTGCCCGGGATCCTGAATGGTGAAATCAGGTTTTTTCTTGAAACGCGCAAGGTCGGCGGGATGGTTGGGATGGTTGCGCACGAAAAAGTGCACCGG
This sequence comes from uncultured Gammaproteobacteria bacterium, assembly GCA_964347735.1. GTDB lineage: Bacteria > Patescibacteriota > Patescibacteriia > SG8-24 > DYFX01 > DYFX01. Next base: position 2,864 of record CAYFZV010000034.1, on the reverse strand, counting down.
GTGCGTGATACTCCCCTCTTCCAGCGCGCATGAGAGGATCTCGCACAGCTGCCAATCGGTATCCGACAAGATGGCTCCGGCAGGAGCGAACAGGACCAGCCTTTTACCGGGATCGACTCCGATTTTTTGGAAAAATTCCTCCCGTGAAGCCCGTTCCTCATTGAGGAACGCGTCGAACTGCGGCAATCCCACGATCGTGATGCGATCGGCGGGATAGTCGTGCAGCGTCATCGCCTCCTCCTTGATCAGCTCGTTGTTCACTAAAAGATGATCGGGCGGCACGCTCATCAGTCCTTTGCTGTAGCAATTGTCCCATGAACGGACCATGCCGAGCGTCGCGATCCCCCGAGAGCGCGCTTCTTTTAAGACCTGGGAATCGTTCGGGTCGAAGACGTCGGTCGAAAAAACGAGTGAAGGCTGATACCGCTCGAAGTGCGCTTTCAGCAAATCCATCGATGAAGACTGTCTGTAAAAAAAACGAGCGGCGCGATTTAAAAACCGCGAGCCGCTCAAAAGCCAGACCAATGCCTCGTAGGCACCGTACTTGAACCATGCCCACATCGACGGATGCGCATCCCTTCTTTCCACTCGCTTGTACCAGAGGTAGTGCGAGTCGATCATCAGGAAAAAGAGTCGCTGGAAGAACGTGTTGCTCTTCGATCCGGCGATCCGGGACGTGTCAATGCCTTGGATCACGACGTTCTCGGACGCGTAGTGCCGTTCGAAAAACGAAGCTTTGTTCTCCTGAACGAGAATGACGACGCGCATATCGCGTTCGCCTCGAAGCCGTCTCAAGACATCCGTGTTCAGGATGTTCTTCGAGATCAGGCTATGAAACGAGGTGATGAAGAGCGTCTTCATGCGTTTCAGGCGGGTTCGCGCTCCGTCGCTTGGCGGAGTTTGACCTCCGCTTCTTCGCTGAGCGTGCGCTCCACTTCTTCGCAGATGCTGTGAAAAAACACCTGGTGCACTTCCTGGATGCGCGGAACATTGTCGGAAGGCACGATCAGCTCCTGGTCGCAGGCGCCCTTCAGCTTTCCGCCGCCCTTGCCGAGAAAGCAGATCGTCTCTAGACCCATCTCCTTGGCCGTTTTGACGGCTTCGACCACATTGGCCGAATTTCCGCTCGTCGTGATGCCGATGAAGATGTCGCCTTGTTTCCCGAACGCTTCGATTTGTCGGGAAAAGACCGTGTCGACCGAAACGTCGTTGATCCAGGCCGTGAGGACCGAGGTATCAACGTTCAGTGCGAGCGCCGGATACGGTTTCCGATCTTTCTTGTACCGGCACACGAGTTCGGCGGCGAAATGCTGGGCATCCGCCGCGCTGCCGCCGTTGCCGGCGATCAGGAGCTTGTTGCCTCGTCGAAAGCACCTTGCCACCGCGTCGGCGCACTCCTCGAGCGCGCCAAGTATTTCCTTGTCGCGCAGGACCACACTCATCAGATCGATGGATTCCTTGAAGTAGCGTTCCATGGGGCGAGCTTAGTCGAAAACGGCGAAATTGGCAAGGGTTCAGGCATCCGCGTCTTTGTGGGCGACGACGTCGAAATAGACGCAAAAAGCGCGGCGAAATGCGGTCGAGACGCGCCGCTCGAGAAAAGCGTGCACGCGGTCGTAAAAACGGCGGTATGGAAACCGCCAGCCTACGGGCATACCGAGAATGGTCTTGGGCAGGACGGAAAAACCCATCGGTTGGATCGTAACGTTCTTGAATTCAGAAAGCAGGTTTTCGATCTCGCGGCGCGCGAAGTAACGCACGGGGCCATTCTTGCGACCTTCGCCGCGCAGTTTGAGATACGACAGGAAAGCCCAGCCTTGAAGTCCAGTCAGATTCTGCGAGTTGGGAAACGAACTCAATACCAAAAGACGTCCGCCCGGCTTCAAGACACGGTGGATTTCCGCGATCGAAGCACGCGTGACGTCTTTGTGATTATGAAGATAGACCGCGGAAACGATAGCGGTGTCGATGGAGGCATCTTGCAGCGGGATGCGGTCGATATCGCCCCGTACCAGCACGAGCGGCGTTGTGCGTTCCGCATCCGAAGCCGCATAACGCTCATGGAATTTTTTCAGCATGACCGGCGAACAATCGACGCCGACATACGCTCCGAGGCGCACCAGCGGCAAAAGATACTTGGCGATGCGCCCGTAACCGCAGCCCAAATCAAGCAGGCGCTCGCCTGGGGCGACGTGCTGCAGGACGGACTGGACCATCTCGCGACTCTTCAGCTCCTCCTTCTTTTCGCTGAAGGTGGAGATCGCGGCGTGAATCTCGTTCTCGGTCGCGAGTCCATCCCAATGCGCGCTCTCGGCCGAGAGGCTTTGTTGTGACCAGTACGGACCGGTACGTACCAGACCGTCGGCGAGCAGCGGGTTCGCGAGGGCCGCTTCCGGAAGCGTCTCGACAGCAACAGTGGTGGTCATGAGGCGTTCCGACATAACAGTTGCCAGTATGCTGGTTTCACGCCCAGCCGTCAAAATGAATATGCGTGGCCGTCTTTTAGGCTCCGTGGCACTTCTTATACTTCTTTCCCGAGCCACACGGGCAGGGGTCGTTGCGGCCGACTTTCGGCAGGCCGGGGTCGATGTCGGTGGCGGGGGTTTTGTCAGAGTCGCCGCTTTCGTCGCCGAGAAGCTTGCGGTCGCCTTCCTTGGCGGGCGCGCTCATGGTGATGCCGCCCCGCTCGAGAAGCGAAGGCGCATGCTCCGCGGCGATCTGGACCTTGTAGATCGCGTAGACGATCTGACGCTCGATCGCGTGGAGCAGTTCGTTCCACATGCGATAGGCTTCCTTCTTGTATTCGACGAGCGGATCGCGCTGGCCGTAGCCGCGCAGACCGATGCCTTTGCGCAGGTGGTCGA
>CAYFZV010000033.1:0-9968 GCA_964347735.1 uncultured Gammaproteobacteria bacterium | reverse complement strand
CCGGAATCGCCGGCTGACGAGAGATATTCGAAGCCGCCGATGATCATCATGACGGCTGCGACGAGGCCGATGATGCTAAGCAGGAACGTATACACGCCGCTCACGTATTGACCGATCCACGGAATCGAATAATCGTTCGGATCGGTGATGGAGGTCAATGTCAGGCCGGGAATCGGAATTTCAAGTCTCGGCGCTTCAATCGGGCCGGATGGCAACGCGCTTCCACTACCAGCAGAACTCGGCGGGGGAGCGGTTTCAGCTGGTACTTTCGCGGGTGCTGTGCCTGCCAAGGAGACCCTTTGCAAAGCCATTGGAATGGCGGAGCCGCCTGTCACGAGCTGCATGTGCGTCGGGCTGCTGGCAACCTTGATGCCGAGAACTCGAGCGCGCTTACCTGCTTCATCCATCGACGAAATTCCCGACGGCATGCTTGTCAGCTTTACGGCATCACTCACGCCGCTGATGATCTGATCGTACTTCGCGCCGGTTTCACCTTGCGTGGAGATGACCGTGGCGGTATGTCCAGACGCCTTAAGCCAGGCGGAGAAGCCAGAATCGACGTAGAGCGTGTCGAGGTGGACGACGTGACTCACCTGGCTACTGCTCTGCCATGAGGACAATGTTTCATACGCTCCGCTGTGGCCGATCAGAATTGTGGTCCCGTTCGGGACGCCAACGCCTGCGGATCCCAGGTCTGTCAGGAGCGTGTTGAAATTCGACCAATGGAGATTTTTGTCGACGTGTGCCGGGTCCTTCGGCGTGATACTCGTACCGCACGTTTTGGCCTGCACCGCCACGTAAAGGGTGTTGGGAATGCCGCCGGACGCGAATTGCTGCGCCAAAGTGTGTGCAGGCCAGACGGCGTCGACGTACACGGCACCGGCCGTGTTGAACCACGTGTCGGGCACGCCATCATCCGCATCCTGGGTGGAGGGCTTGGCGCATTGATCGTTCCAGCCATGCACGTAGACAACGAGGCTTCCGGGCTTGGAAGCGTCGAAACCGCTTGCTGTCCAGGTGTGAAAAACGCCATTCGAAGAACTGCAACGCTTGTGGGAGCCGCCGGCCTCGCTCGTCGCGGCACCACAGGTCGTTGCTGCGGATACAGAGGAGAAAGAGAAAAGCAGGTTGGAAGCGATCGCGGCAATGAGGAGCAGGAATCGAGAAATTCGAGACATAGATCAGCGCGTCGCTTCGACGAGCTCTTCGTAGGTCAGTGCGCCGACGTAGCGTTTGCCGTTGATGAAAAACGTCGGCAGTGCGTCGATGCCGAGCGCCCTGCCTTCGTCGACCGTGCGCTCCACGAGAGGCTTTGTCGCATGCGAAGAGAGGCATTCCGTGAAGGCCTGCGAGTCCAGGCCGGATTGGCTCGCTTGGAACGCCAGCGACGTTTCGTCATAGGTGCCCTGCTCGAAAAGGGTGCGGTGGAAGCTCCAGAACGCGCCTTGCTTTGCTGCGCATTGCCCTGCTTCGGCTGCCGTATCGGCGCCGGCATGAACGGGAGCCGGCATGTCTTTCCACACGAAGCGGATGCGGGTCGGCTGCTCCGCCAAGAGGCGTTCCACGGCCTCCTCTGCCGTGCGGCAATACGGGCAGAGATAATCGCCGAATTCCACGATCGTGATTTCGGCGTCTTTCGGCCCCTGGACCTGGTCGACAAACGTGATCGTCGGTTCATCGAGGCGCCGCGTGCTGACCGGAGCTGTCGGAGCGGTCTCGGCGGAACTCGGGCGCACGACGTTCCAAAACAATCCGAGAACGGCGGTACCGAGAGTGAGCGCGATCAGGATGACAATGAGTTGCTTGTGGCGCATAGCTAGCGAAGCCGCATTTCTTTGACCTCCCCGTCAGGCGTCGTGAAAAACAGCTTCGAACCGTCGGCAGAAACGACCAACGAGCTCATCGATGTCGGATCCTCGGGGCGGCCGACCAGCGAGGCTGTGCCGCTTTGAAAATCGATTTTCAAGACGTTGTCGGGAATCGTGTCGGCGATCGCGCGCTCAAGACCCGCGCCCGTAGGCAATTCTTCCGGGACGGCGCAATAAGCCGTGTCCTCGCCCTGGAACACGCACTTGTCGGCCCAGGTACGGACGCCGAGGCTCTGGCGGCCCGCACCGACCGTGCCCGTGCTCCCGTTCACGAGCCACAACATTGGCGCGTAGTCCGAAGTTCCTCCGGCGGCGCTGTAGAGCAGGCGCGAGCCGTTCGGCGACCACTGCGGCTTGAAGTCGAAACCTTCGACGCGCAGAGCCGGAAAATTCTCGTGGTTTTGTCCGATCACGAGCAGATCGCGCGTATCGAAACCGACCGGGTCTGCAGTGTTGGAAAAAGCGACCACCGACGCGTCGGGGGAGACGCTGATCACGACCTTGTCACCGTTTTCGCCGAGCGGCTCCAGCAACCTTTGGCTCTTGCCGTCGGTCGTCGCCGAAACGAGCCATCGGTTGGCGGGATCGAGACTCATCGATTTGGCGACGATCTCCGATCCGTCGTCGGTAAAGGCGATGTCTTCCCAGTGCCTGGGAAAGGTCACTTGTTTTTGCGTAGCGAAATCGTAAATTACTTTGGAGGCGTCTGGAAACGTCACGAGCACCTTGTTGGCGTTGGGCGCCCACTCGATACTTTCCGCTTCGGGGAAGGACTGGCTTGAAAGCGCCTGCACGGTTCCGTCCGAGCGGACTTGGAAAAACTTGCCTTCGCGCGTGTCGTAGTACGCGACGTTGCCGCCGCTCGCATGCAGACCCTTCACTTGCTGCGACGAAATCGTCTTGGTCGCCGTCAGCCCGCCGCTCGCGATTTGGGAAACGTTTGCCGATGGCGTGATCCCGCCTGGAACATCCGTTCCGACGCCTCCAGGTGTCGTCGGACGTCCTTCGCCGGCCGTCGGCAAACCGTCGCCGCCCGGCACGGTGACTTCGTTGCCGATCGGGGGCGGCGTCACGGCGGGCGCGCCAAAGAAAAAGCGATAGAGCAAATATGCGAAACCGGCCGTTACGCCGAGAAACAAGACGATGAGAGCGATTTTCTTGAACATACGAACAAGTGAGTGCGACTAGATGATGCCTGTGACACGGGCTGCGTCCATGACGATCCCGAGTACGACGCCCAGGCAGCCGAGGATGATGAGATCGAACAGTATCACCCAGAACATGATGAAACTGATGGCTATGATCTCGCCCAGCTTGAGGGGCAGGAACATGTGCTTCGGAATTTTACTCGCGATGTCCCCCGGGAACCATTCCATGCCGACTTCCGGGATGTACTGGCGCAGATACGTCGACGCCCAGCCGGAAAAAAAGAGAATGAAGATGAAGTAGATGGAATGACCGAACGTCAGCCAGAGATTGGCCCATGACATTTTGATGAGCCCATGTCCGATCATTTTTTTCACTTGATCAGCATTCATGGGCATGCCGCCCGGACCGGTTCCGCCGCCGCCAGCGATCGCTTGGAAGGCCAGTCCCGTCGGCCCGCCTTTGGCGAGCGCCACCGCATCCCTCATCGACATGCCGCTTGAGGGCATCAGACTTTGATCGCGCTCGCGGGCCCGTTCGCGTACGTGCTCTTTCGACAATCGACTCGCGAAACTTTGTTCGCGCGATTGCCGCGAGATGGCTTGATCGACCTCCGGCGCGGACTCGGCAAAAGGGTTTTCGTCCGCGCGGTCAATCCGGTTAGGAAGCGCAACAGGCCTTCGCTGACGCGCAAGCTCAAGTCGCGCGGCCTCTTGGGCAGCGAGATCTGGTGCGTAATCGGCTTGTGTCGGCGTGGCGGCCATACCTCCTGAAAAACAGCTATGGCTTCACTACCAGAGTATCATCTTTGACGGTCAGCCGCACGGTGTCGCCGGCTTCGGAATCGCCCGAAAGCAAACGCTCCGCGATGATGTTTTCGACCATCTCCTGGATCGTCTTGCGGACGCCGCGCGCGCCCTGGAGCGGGATGAAGCTCTTCTCGGCGATGAGCTTTTGGCTCTGTGCGGTCAGCGCCACTTTGATGTGGTGCTCGGCTTCCAAGCGGCGGTTGAGATCGTTGATGTGCAGCGTGACGATCTTCTGCAGGCTTTCGAGGTCGAGCGGGCGGAAGAGGACGACCTTGTCGATGCGGTTCACGAATTCCGGCTTGAAGTGGCGCTCCAAGTCTTGCAGCATCGCGCCCTTGGCTTCGTTGAACTTATCGTGGACGCTCTCGCTCTTGTTGGCGGACGTGCCGAAACCGACCGTGGCGGTGCGGAGATGTTCCGAACCGACGTTCGAGGTCATGATGATGATCGTGTTCTTGAAGTTGATCTTCTTGCCGGTCGCGTCGGTCAGGTGGCCGTCTTCGAAGATTTGGAGGAAGAGATTCAGGACGTCCGGATGCGCCTTTTCGAGCTCGTCGAACAGCACGACCGAATACGGGCGGCGTTTGACGGCGTCTGCGAATTTATTCGAGTCGCGATAGCCGACGTAGCCGGCGGGGGAGCCGATCAGCTTCGAGATGTTGAAGCTCTCTGTGAACTCGGACATGTCAACGCGCACGAAAGCTTCCTTGTCGCGGAAGACAGTTTCCGCAATCGCTTTCGCGAGTTCCGTTTTGCCGACGCCGGACGGTCCCATGAAGAGGAACGAGGCGAGCGGACGATTCGGATGCGCGAGGCCGAGGCGGGCGCGGCGGATGCTTTCGGCGACCGCTTTGACCGCTTCGTCCTGGCCGATCACGCGCTCCTTCAATTTCTTTTCGAGATCGGCGAGACCGCGCCTCTCCTCGAAGACGATTTCCTCGACCGGAATACCGGTCGAGCGGGCAAGAACTTTGGCGATATCGGCCGCCGTGACTTGCGTGGCCGATGCCTCGCCGCGAACTTTGTCGAGCGTCTCCATTTTCTTCTGGAGCGCCTTTTCATGCTCTTTGAGCGCGAGCGCTTCGGTGAAATTCTCGCCGACGACAGCCTGCTGCTTCTTCGAGCGGACGTCTTTCAACTTGCCTTCGACATCACGCGCTTCGCGCACGTCGGGATTCTGGCCTTCGTTGACGCGCAGCATCGCGGCAGCTTCGTCGATCAAGTCGATCGCTTTGTCGGGGAGGAAGCGGTCCTGGATGTAGCGCACCGACATTTGGACGGCGGCGTCGATGGCGCCGTCGGAAATTTTGATGCCGTGGAAATTCTCGAAAGATTCGCGCAGGCCGCGGAGGATATGCGTAGCTTGCTCCGGCGTCGGTTCGGCGACCTGGATCGCCTGGAAGCGGCGTTCGAGCGCGCCGTCAGCCTCGATGTGCTTCTTGTATTCGTTGAGCGTCGTCGCGCCGATGCATCGGATCTCGCCGCGCGCAAGGGCGGGTTTCAAAATGTTGGCGGCGTCGATCGAACCGGAAGCGGCGCCGGCACCCATGATCATGTGGAGCTCGTCGATGAACAGGATGATCTCGGGATGCGCTTTGACCTCGTCGATGATCTGCTTCAAGCGCGATTCGAATTCGCCGCGGTAGATTGTGCCGGCGATGATCAGCCCGAGATCAATCGAAATGATGCGCTTGCCTTCGAGTGCAGGCGGCACCTGTCCGGCGGCGAGTTTCTTGGCCAGGCCTTCGACGATGGCCGTTTTGCCGACACCCGGTTCGCCGAGCAGGACGGGATTGTTTTTCGTCTTGCGGCAAAGCACCTGCGTCATGCGTTCAACTTCGCGTTCGCGGCCGATCACGTCTTCGAGTTTCTCGACGAATTTCTTGTTAGTCATGTCGACGCCGAAGAAATCGAGCGCCGGCGTCTTGGCGACTTTTGCATTTGCGGCGACGGCGGCTTTGGCGTTCGCGGGAGCTTTCGTTTTCCCGTCCTTCTTGCCTTCGCCCTTCTTTCCTTCGAACGTTTCCGTCATGTCAGGGAACTTCGAAGTCGACTTGAGGACGCTGGCGATCTGATCTTTCACCAGCTTGAGCGGGATGCCGCGCGATTCAAAATACGGTTCGACGTTGTCGCCCGCAACCTGCAAAATCGCCGAGAGCAGATGCTCGGTGCCCACGTATTTGTGTTCGTGAAGATTAGCGGTCAGTACGGCTTTTTCGATCGTGCGCTTGGCTTCGTTCGAAAGCTTGGGCGAGGATTCGGGCGCGGCCGCGTCCATGAGCGTGGTCTTGCTGGGAAGAGAACCGGCGGCTTCGCCTACGAACCGCTTGATGTCTTCCGACGAAGCGCCGAGCTTGGAGAGCACCTCCGAAGCGATCGAGCCTTTCTGCGCCGCGAGCGCGTACATGAGATGCGCCGGCTCGATCGACGTCTGGCGCAATTCCTGCGCCAACGCGTACGCCCGGACGAGCGCGTTCTTGAGATGGGTCGAGAACTTGTCGAGAATTTCCGCGTTCATAGGTCTACGGCTTTATGCCCATTTGGCGCAGGGCTTTGATGCGCTCTTCGATCGGAGGATGCGTGGAGAAAAGATTCGTCAGCTTGCTTCGGGCTCCGAACGGATTGCTGATATAGAGATGCGCGCTGGCGGAGGATGTGCGCCGCATCGGCTGGTCGTAGGCGCCGATTTTCACGAGCGCGTTGGCCAGCCCTTCGGGGTAGCGTGTGAGCAGCGCACCCGAGGCATCCGCCAGATACTCCCTTCGTCTCGAGATCGCGAGTTTCACGAGTTGAGCGACGATGGGCGCGAGGATGATGGCGACGAGGCCGATGATCATCAGGATACCGCCGCCTTCGCGGTCACGGCGCCGGTCGCCGCCGAACCAAGAGACGCGCAGGAAGATGTCGGCCATGACGGCGACGACGCCGACAAGCACGAGGACGATCGCCATCACGCGCGTGTCGTAATTTTTGACGTGGGAAAGTTCATGCGCGGCGACGCCTTCGAGTTCCGTCCTCGTAAGCTGCTGGAGAAGTCCTGTCGTGAAGGCGATCGAAGCGGTTTGCGGCGTGCGGCCCGTCGCGAATGCGTTGGGAGCGGGATCTTCGATCACATGGATCTTCGGCATCGGGATGCCGTCGGCGATGCAGAGGTTTTCGATCAGCCGATACAGCTCGGGGTAGTCGCTCTTTTTGATTTCCTTCGCCCCCGAGGTCGCCAGCGCGATCTTGTCGCCCGCGAAATACGAGACGCCCGCGGAGACGAGGGAATAGAGCAGGGCGATCACCAGGATCGATCCGCCCGCTTGATAGTAGCGGTCGATGAACCAGCCCAGACCGACCACCAAAGCGATGAAGAAAACGATCAGGAAGACGCTCTTTTGTTTATTGGCTGTGATCTGTGAATACATAGGCTTATTTTACCCTTTCTATAAGGAAGGGACAATTGACGCCCGTACCGTCGCCGGATAGGCTGGCGGCACGCTCATTTGGAGGAGACGCATGACCGAGCAAGAACCTTCCAAGATCCTTCGCAGGCAGTACACATCCTTGTGGAATGGCTTTATGAAGAGGCTTCGGAACGACCACCTTCTGTCACGGGTGACCGCCTGGTGGTTCGATCATCAGAAACTCGAGCTTCTTGATCGGCTGGTCGACCACGGGCCGTTCGAAGGCATCCCGTTTTTGCCGGTCATTCCGTTCTCGTGGTGCGATAGTCGTAGGCAGGGCCTGGCCGCCAATGGCACGGATCACATGAATGCGATGCCGTTTCCGCACACGCTGGCGGATCGTGAAACCGTGCCTCCGGGACCGTATTTCATGCTTGATGTCCGGTTGGGCGATGCGATCACCGAGGAGTTTCTGCCGACGGCGGTGAATAGGCTGAAGTACGGCGAACGAAGGCCGCTAACGCTTGCGGAGACCTTCGCGCTCATTCTCCACGCACCGCACTCGCTGCATGGAAACGACTTGGTGGCGGCCGGCAGCGGTTCGATCACGAGCGGACGCGGACGGAAAATCGACGCGGACTTGCTTCTGAGGCTCGCAAAGAACGGATCGCTCGAAGTCGTGGAGATCGGAGAGATGATCGATCAACTCCGTCCGCGCATTCCGACGTGTCGAACGGCGCTTGACCCGAATACGCTCTGGGCCGACGCAACCGACGAAGAAATCTGAACGCAGATGCGATATCGATCTTTCAGGAGGTCAACGTGATCATGAAAGCGGCTCTGATCCTCATGTTTCTCGGGGTTTCCACCGCGCATGCCGGTACCTGTCCTTCCCGCACCGTGGCGGAAGAGGGCGGTACCCACTGGTGCTATTCCGCCGGTACGCTCGGGCATGTTCATCTGTGGAAACCCGGCTCGTACGACCGTGCGCGAGCGGTCACGATCGTGTATGTCCACGGCTACAACTTGGGCGACGACGGTTGTTCCAACGCGCATTACATCGACTGTGCCTGGAAGAAGCATCATCTGGCCACGCAGTTCGCGAAGAGCGGATTGAACGCGCTTTTCGTCGCCGTCGAAGGTCCGGTCAACGATGAACAGCGGGCCGCATGGAAACTCGACCCGCTGCTCGACTCCGTTCGTCGCAAAGGCGGCATCAAGCCGCCGATGCCCGTGGTCGCGATGGGTCACAGCGGCGGCATTTTCACCGTCGAGCGATTCCTGGACGACGATCGTCTGCGGCACGTGATCATGCTCGATGCTGGGTATCAGCTGGCGCCGAAGAAGATCGCCGCGTGGTACGTCGGCGGCACGCGTCGAAGATTGACGCTGATCGGCGCTTCCGGAACCTATTGGACGACCGGCGCGCTCGGTAAAAAACTGGGCTGCGACGGCAAAGCTCCTTCGACCGCCCGGTGCGCCATGACGATCGACGAAAAGATCGATCACATGCGTCTCATTCGGGAAGCGCGCGTCATGCCGCACGCCCTCACCCGGATCCGGCAACCCAGCACTCCGAAACCCAAGCCGCGCCGCTCTCATCGGCGTCGCTAAAACAAAACCGACCCATGCGGGTCGGTCTTTTTTCTGCGTGTCCGCCTGCTAGGAAAGGCGTGGTATGCTGGGCGTGATTTGAGTCTTAAGCCCATCAGCATGTCCCGCGCATCCGAACAGGTTCCGAAGCGGAACGAAGTCCAAGAAAATCCTGAAAGGTTCCACCTCTCGATCGACAGTGCAGAAGAAAAGCGCGAGCGGGCAGAACAGACCGAACGGAAGCACGCTGTCGAGGCGAAGGATAAACAGGAGATCGATAACGTTCTCGAGTCACTCGAACGCGAACCGGACGCGCCCACTGCCGGACCGTTCCGTCAGGAATTGTATGGCGCATTTGCCGGGGAAAAGCGAGAGGGCGGCAAGATTATTCTGGAGGGCAGGAGCGCGGAGGCGGCGGGCAAGGCCGCGGCTGAGTTCCGGAATGGCGCCAAAGCGTTCAGTAATCTGGTCGTCGGCGAGAAAATCGCCGCCGAGTACGATTCGCCGACCTCCAACTTCCGCGCACAGACGCGGCTCACGACGCTGCCGGACGGCCGCAAAGTCTTCATGATTTATGACTATCAGGGTTCTTGGGCCCACCGGACGATGGACGGCCTGATGAAGCGGCTGAACGGCTTGCCGATGCGCAAGGCGGATCGAGAAGAGTGGAAGAAGTGGCACGAGGCGAAGACCTCGATCCCGGTCATCGAGAATGGCGATCCGCACATGGCCATGATGCCGTTTGTTCCGAACGCCAACGGCAAGGATGTGTTCGCGAACAATGCGGAGATCGGAAATTTCGGCGCCTGCGGTTGGGCCAAGGAAGCCGGTTTGGAAGAGAAAAATGCGCTCTCAGGCAAGGTCATCAATGAAATGAAACGCTTCCACGACGAAAAAGGAGCATGGGGCGAAGCAGTGCTTTCAAACGTTATCTTTACCGAGCAGCAGGAACCGGTCATGTGCGATTTCGAAGTGGCCTACGACGAAGACGTGCCGCTGGCCGAAGCCAAGGCGCGCGACTTGAAGGATATGTGTATTTCAATTTCCGCCGCACTTGAAAAAGCACACGGCCAAGACATCAGCGCAACCGTCACGAACCTTCTCGATCACTATGATGACCCCGCAGTCATCAATGAATTAAAAAAACTCGCATCCAAGAAACG
>CAYFZV010000032.1:0-10035 GCA_964347735.1 uncultured Gammaproteobacteria bacterium | reverse complement strand
GATCCACGGCACGCTGTTTCTCATCCGAGAGATCATTTTGAGCCGCGCGAGCAGGATCGGGACACCCACCGCTACGCATTTCGACGGTCATGCCCTCGCGTTCCTCCTGGCCCAAGATGCCGAAGCGCAATTTCTGCGGCTCTTTCACCGTGGCTGTGTGAGGATCCGCGTGGTCATACCAGACGGAACCATCATAGAGCTCGAGACTCACGCCTTGGGCAATCTCCAAGACCGGGGCCTTGGCCGTACCGACCGCTGGTCCTGGGTCATGCCGAAGGAGCGTCACGAGCACCGCGACCAGCACGATCGTCATACCGGCCACGATGCCGACCATCAAAATCATCTTCTCTCGAAACGTCATCGAATCCTCCTCCGTTGTGGAATACGGAGAGTTCAGCAAACTTTTGCGCGAATGTCAATCCCGAATGATTGTGCCTTTGAAGGATTCACTGTCCAAAGCCTTAGCGATTTCGCCTAAAGATCGCCCCTTGATCATCTTTACAGTGAGGTTGAGTCGTTCGGCGAGTTTAGCAGCCACGGGATCGAACGGGAGATTCGCGCCGGGATCCCAGCGGTTGCCGATCATCTTGCGAAACGTTTTCCAGTCGAGTTTCGGCAGCGCGACCGCCTTCGGATCTTTTCTCGGATCCGCACTGTAGACGTAGTCGATGTCCGACAAATTCAACACCGTCGTCGCACCGAGACTCGAAGCGAGCAGGGTCGCGCAGTAGTCGGTCGACCAACCCGGTTTCCAGCCGGCGGCAATCAAAACAGGTTCGCGAAAACGCGGCGGCGCGAGGGGATTTTTAATCACCGTGGAATGCGCCAGGCCTTGGAAAATCGTACGCAGGAGATGCGCATTCAGCCGCGTCGAATGGATACCGATCCAATCGACGTCTTCGCGCGACAAGCGGCCGACGGCTTTGGCGGCCTTCTGGTATTGCCGCGCGGTCGATCCCCCGCCGCAGATCAAAACGAAGCGCTCTCCTTTGGAGACGCGCTTCGCAATGAAGGCCCTGAATTTTTTGAGAAACGAGACGTCGATCCCGCTCTTCGGGACAATGAGCGAACCTCCGAGCGAGATGATGATCGGCGTTTTCTTCATTTGAGTTTGAAATTCTTCGGTACGCCTTTGATGCGTTTCATCGAGACCTGGCCGCGGAACGAGGCGGCCGTGCGGTAGCCGGGACCTTTACGGTTGCCGCCGAACGAGCGGGAATTGTTCTTACTCATGGCGCGAAAGCTCCAGGCGGGCGATGTTTTCGACGTAGCGCTTGGAGAGTTCTTCTCCGCCCATATCGCGCATCGCGTCAGCTTCGCGCACAAAGCAGACGGCCGAGCAAAGCGTTGCCAGCGTGAAGGCGGCGGCATAGCGATCGGCGGGACCCATAGCCATCAGAATCGCCAGGCTGGAGAGCAGCGCCATCGCGACGAGCGCATTGCCGAGCACCGACGGAAGCTTGCCGCTCCAGAGCTCCTGGATGCGCTGGCGTGCACCAGCGACCGTACCGGCCGCTTCGAGCAAGTCGCGATACAGGACGCGTTCTTTTTCCGTGTCGAGGCTCGGAATCTGATACAAATGATAGCTCAACTTGCGGAAGTGCCCGTTCGTTTCCTGATACTGCGAAAAACTTTTTTTATCGAAGGCGGTCAGGTACGCATACAGATGACCGTGCAGTTCGGTGAACCACTGGCGATGGCGCGATTCCCCGCCCAGGTTTTTGCCGAGGTGGTAGATGCGGCGGAGCTTGTTGAGTTCGATCGTGATCCCCTCGGCGAGTTGGTCGCGGCGGGCGAGCGCGCGCTGTGCCGCGACGGCGAGCAGAAGCGCGGTCGTCACAACGGCGGCGGCGGCCAATTCGGACGAGCCTGCGGAGACGGGCGCGAGAGTGGCCACGACGAACGAAATGATCAGGATCCCGAGAATGCGCTTGGTCATCGACATATCAATACGTATTTTGAAGCAATTCATTGGTTACCCAGCTCGCCACCCAGAGCACAAGCGCTGCCAGGAGGGCCGCGCCGAAGCTCGCGACACTGAAACCTTTAACCATGGTCGAAACGAGCCACAGCATCAGCGCGTTGATGACGAACGTGAACAGTCCGAGCGTCACAAGGTTGATGGGCAAGGTGAGCAAAAGCAGGATCGGACGCACCAGCGCATTCATGACGCCGAGCACGAGGGCGGTGATCAACGCGGCATAGATGCCGTCGACACGAATGCCCGGCACGACATATGCCACGAAGAGCAGCGCGAGCGCGTTCAGAAACCAGCGAGCGAGAAGATGCATATTAGATGAGGCGAGCTTGATCTTCTTCCGGCTCCTCGTTCGCGTCTTCCGCGAATCCGGAGAATTTTTCCTTGATCTGCGTAACTTTGTTTTCGACTTCGCCCAGCCGCGTGCGGCATTTCTTCGCGAGCTCGAGGCCGCGCTCGAATTTCTTCAAGCCTTCTTCGAGGTCGACTTCCGTCGATTCGAACCAGCGGACGATCTCCTCGAGTTCCTTGAAGGCTTCGGCGAAGTTGGCTTTTTTGGCTTCTTTGACAGGCATATCAGTGGGTGTCGGTGACTTCAGCTTCGAGCGTTCCTTTTGATAATTGTACGGCAATGGCGACACCTCTGTCCACGGAAGCCACGTCGCGCAGGAGACGGCCGTCCGGCCCGCGCACGATGGCGTAGCCGCGCTTCAGGACGCCTTGCGGATCGAAGGAACGGAGCAGGCGCTCATCGCGTTCGATGGAGCCGGACAGGACGCGCAGGCGGCCTTCGAAGGCGGAGAGTTGGAGTTCGAGATCGGCCATGACGGCGTCGAATTCGGCGCGGGCCGAGCGCACCTGATCTTGCAATTGGTGTTCGAGATCGGAAAGACGGTGCGCGAGGTGCGCGATTTCTTTTTCCACGCCGCGTTCCATCGTGCGGACATAGGCCTCGACCTCGCGCTCCAGATCGCGCCGGTCGGGTACGAGCCGTTCCGCGGCGTTTGAGGGCGTCGAAGCGCGCAGGTCGGCCACGTAGTCCGCCAACGTTTCGTCGCGCTCGTGGCCAACAGCGACGATGACCGGGATTTTCGAACCGAAAATCGCGCGTACGACTTCTTCGGAATTAAAAGCGTGCAGATCCTCCATCGCGCCGCCGCCGCGCGTCAGCACGAGCACTTCGGCAAGTTCGGGATGCCTATTGAAATACGCGAACGCTCCGACGATGTCGCGCACCGCGTCCCGGCCCTGCACCTGCACGTGAGCCGCCTGGACCTGAAGGCCGCCCCAGCGGTTTCCGAGCAAGCGCAGGAAGTCGGTGTAGGCGGCGGATTCGGTTGAAGCGATCAGGCCGATGCGTTCCGGAAAACGCGGCAGGGCGCGCTTGCGACCCGGCGCGAACAGACCTTCGAGATCGAGTTTTTTCTTGAGCAATTCGAACGCGCGTTTCAATGCGCCCTCCCCCACCATCTCGACGCGGTCGACATTGACCGAAAACTTTCCGCTTTTGGGATGGACTTTCGGCACGCCGTGCACGCGCACCTTCATGCCGTCTTCGAGCGGCTGGCGCAATTGCCAGACCGTCGAGAAGCACGGAACAACGGCCGTCGCATCCTTTAAAAGGAACCAGACCCATTTCTCCTGGCTGACGCGGTATTCCGCAACTTCGCCTTCGATCGTCGCGCCGTATGGAAACAACGCCTCTTCAAGCGCGGCGTTGAGTCCTTGGACGAATTGGCTGACGGTTAACGCTTGCGGATCCGGCATATCGAACGGCATTGTAGCGCACTCCGGACCATTGTACGATCCCCGTTTCCACCTAGAGAGGTCAGCTCTAGACGATCCTCACGGATCGTTTTTCCATCATTGACAAACCGGCGTAAAACGGCTACGGTCGACACGCTCTTTTCAAGGAGGTTCCCGTGGCACCTATCCCGCATTTCGGAGTGACCGGCTTCACGACGCCCGCAGAAGTCGACAACGTCCTCGACAGCTACATGACTCCGGCATTCGGCAACCCGCTCCACGGCGGACGCAAGCTGATGGTCGGCGTGCTGGTCAACGAGGAAACGCTGAACGGCAAGCCTTCTTCCGTCTGGCCCGAACGGTATCCGCCCGTCGAGCGCGTCGCTTCGATCTTCGAGGCCGCGGTGAAGAAGACACAGCACGGCAGCAACGAGTTCTGGCCGGAGCGCGGACTCGGTCCTGTCTACGATCTCCGGCCTCGCACGCTGCGTTTCATCCACTTCCACACCTACCAGCCGCAGTTGCCCGCCCAGCTCGACCGCTTGCTCGATATCGGAGGTGCGTATCTGAACGGCATTCAGCTCAACATCGTAAATCCCCCGCCGCATGAGCTGCGTACCTGGAAGAAACATCACGCCGCCCGGAAACTGCGGTTGGTGATCCAGGTGAACCGGCTGATGTTCCGCAGTTACGGCAATGATCCGAAAACGCTCTGCGACGCGCTGCACAAGCTGTACGCCGGCGTCATGACCGACATCCTGTTCGATCTCTCCGGCGGCGAGGGTGTCGCATTAGATCTCCAGGAAACGACGGCGGCCGTCGAAATGCTGTTCGCGCGCTTCGGCAAGACGTGCGGCATCGGCGTCGCCGGCGGACTCAATCACGGATCGGTCGTGTCGCTCGCGCCATTGTTCAAGCGGTTCCCGACCCTCTCGACCGACGCCGAAAGCCGCATCCGCGACGTCTTCATGGATCACGAAGACAAGAAGCGCATTGTCGCATCCTCGCTCAGCGAACTGGCCCGGTATTACCTCCGTAACGCGTTCGGTATCCTACCGATAACGAAACGCCCCGACTGATCGGGGCGTTTTTTCATTTCTTTTTTTCCGCTGCGATCGCGGCATCGCCTTTCGGATCGAGGATCAGGACTTCGTTCAGGTCGCTGACGGAGTACCACTTCGCCCGACCGCCGCCGATCACGTAGACGCGATTCTTATAGATGACGGCGCCGACGCCGCGCCGCGGATGCGGAGCAGGCACCGGCAGCGAAGACCAGAGGGATTTTTTCGGGTCGAAGACGTCGATCGACGCGATCAGGCCGACATCGCTGCTGCCGCCGACAACGAGGATTTTTCCTTCCTGTACGACAGCGCCGAAGCCGCTCCTTGCCACAGGCATCTCCGGCAAGGTTTTCCATTCACCGCCCGAAAAGGCTTCGACTGCCGCGAGATCCTTGGTCGTGCCCAAGCGCCCCCCCAATGCATAGAGCGTTTCGCCCAGTCCGACGAGCGCATGTCCGTGGCGCGCGGTCGGCATGGCCGGCAACCCGTTCCAGTTTTTGCGTTCGGTATCATAAAACTCCAAAGCGCTGTCCGAGCCCGCAGTCGTCGTGCCGCCGAGCACGTACAGGCGGTCTTTCAAAAACGCAGCAGCGGCGTCTCCGCGGAAATCGTTCAACTGCCCGATTTCTTCCCAGACATTGCGGATCGGATCGTACGCGTAGGCGACATCGAGCGGACGTGAAGCAAAACCCGTCATCCCCCCGAGCACGAACACGCTTTTCCCATCGGAAGCGACGGCGGGATGATGCATGGCTTGCGGCAACGGCGCCACGTCGCTCCAGGTATCGGTCGCGATGTCGTACACGACGACGGAATCGAGCGTGCGCAGATAGCCGTCATGGCCGCCGAGCACGTAGATCTTGTCGCCGACGATCGCCGTTCCGAAATTGGTGCGCGCAGACGGCATCGCTGTCGCCGTTTCCCAGTGCGTGCCGACGCCGCGCTGGCCGATCGGCGTCGTCGTGGCCGAATCATCTTTCCAAAAAGCAGATACGCCCGGCAGCGTTCGCGCGCGTTTCAAATCCCAGCCTTGAATATTGTGCAGATACCCGGCGACCGCGACGAGCAACACGAGCAGCCAAAAAAGTTTTCTCATCCGTTTTGATCCCAGGCTTTCCGTCCTTTCTTAATGTCGGCGAGCAGGAAGCGGACACCCGTGTTGTCTTTGGGATTCACTTTCATGATCGCATTGAAGCGCTTCTCCGCTTCTTTCGTATCGCCGCGCCGAAACGCGACGAGCGCCAAGCCATGCAGCGCCCGCAACAGCGTGCGGTCATGCGCCGATCCCCAATCCATGTGCGTCGGCATCTTGTTCTTGAAAAACTTGAGCGCGATTTTCAACGCTTTCCCATGCATCATGTCCGCTTCATCGAGACGCTTCTCGTGGAATGCGACGGTACCAAGCCCGTTGAGCGCATCGGCGTGATGCGCGTCGGTCGCAAGGACGCCGAGAAACGCTTCTTCCGCTTCGCTCAAAGCCCCCGCTTGCAGCGCGGCCCAACCGGCGGAAAACAGATGTTCGATCTCTTGGGGCGGTAGAACGGATTTCATACTACGGTTGGAGCGCCCCTTCGGAATCGCCGTTCACTGAAATAACGACGCTCTTCACGCCCGGGATGCCGAGCAGCGTCTTTTCAATCTGCGCGCGGATCGCACCGACGCGACACGAACCAGCGACGGCAGCGAGCGCGGAGGAAAAGTCTACATGGGCGACATTGCCTTTGATAACGATCGAATTCAATTCAGTGTCTTCCGGCAACGTGCTGAATGCACCCGCACCCTTCTCTGCATCTGTCGGACCCCTTAACAACGTTTCGACCGCCGATTGCGCGAGCGTATCGGAAATGACCGCGCGTTTTACCGGGAAAACCTTTGAACAATCGAGATGTTTCGGATCAAGTTTCGAGTTCGGGAAATAGACATTCACAACTTTTTTGCCGTCGTTGATGCCTTCACATTTCTGGACACACATCATGATGCAGGCCTCCGCATCCGGCGGACAGGCCGATGCGCATTCGTTCCAAACGCCGCCGGCTTTTTCGCACGCGTCTGACGTGGACGGTCCGTTGTCCGGCAATACCGGAACGGCGGCCGGAATGCCTTCCACCGGATCATTGGCAGTCGTGTAATACCACGCGCCGGCGGCCAGAGCGCCGAGCGCGGCGATGATGACGATGAGATGCGTGGCGGGGAGGCGTTTCATATTATTTCAGACAAGTTTGTATTGCATTCTGTACTTCCGGAGTCATTTTGCCCGACTGCACCGCTTGAAGACCCGACGGACCAAGCACCGACTGTATACAATCAATTTGCGCCCACGTGAGCTTACTTGCCTGTTCCAAATAGGGAGCCGGTATTTTTCCTTTCAACGCATCTAACTTGAGCGCGGGTGCGGTACCGGTTGAAGTCTGCTTTTCAATTCCAAAATTCGGTTGATCAATCCAGGCGAAACTCCGTTCCGTCAAACGGTACCCGGCATACGTGGAAGCAGCGAACCAAAGCAGCGCCAGCATGAATGCGCCGGTCTTCATATTACTGGCCGGTCATGAACGAACCAATGACCTGTTCCTGCATGCCTTTGATCAGCTGCGGCAGCGGATTCTTGAGCAGGAACCAGATCGTGCCGCCGACGAGCAATCCGTAAAAGGACAGCTGGAGGAGCAACTTGAAGATCGTGATCACCTTGATAACGGTGTCCAAAGAATCTCTTTTGGGGGCGAGAGGCGTATCTTGCATGAAGCGATTATACCATGTAGCCTTGAGCCGAACCACTTTTTATGGAAGAGTGCTGCAAGGACCAGAGCGCGAAGAAAGAGAAGAAGGAAGGAGAGGGCTGCTGCGAAGCCTGTCCGGACAAAGGGTGTGAAGGCTGCGAATGCTCGAAGCCCCAAAACACGACGGGCTGCTGCGGCGGCTGCGACTGCGGGAACCGGTAAATGCCGGTTCTTTCGTTTTTGTGGTACGATCTTCGGGTAAAAGGCCGGAACGTATGGCCGAGTTTCGTCAGTGGTGGCAAGAGCAGATGGCGCGCCTGGACGACGGGCGCGAACGGAAAATCGTCGCCTTCGGCGCGATGGGTCTTTTGATTATTCTTGCAGTCGGACCGACGGTCACGCACGCGCTCGGACAGGTCGTGGCGGCACATGCGCCCCAAGAAGTTCCGGCGCCGAAAACCGTCGTCACGATCATTTCTGCACCGCAAGAAGAAACGTCTTCATCTCAAGAGAACGCGCCGGAAGACGACTCGATCTCGCCTGTTGCGCCTCCGCTGCCAACCATCCCGCCGCTCGCTTTCCTCTTTCCGCTTTCAGGCGCGGCTTCGGGCGGACCCGTGAATATCGCCGTCCGCCTGGAAAGCGCGACTGCGGTAGCCATGCTGTTCGAAGTGACGAACCCTGCCGGAGAAACCGTGCGTACGCTCATCGCTTCGCTCGCGCACACCGGAGAATGGAGCGCCCTCTTGGCCGCCGCACCTGGAGAATACATCGTGAGCGTCCGCGCTTCCTTGAGCGACGGGCGCGTCGTCGCGTTCAAGGAACAACGCGCGTTCCAGCTACTCGAAACCGAATCGTCTCCGGCGCCCGCTGACCCATCCGAGCCGCTCGTCGAACTGACGGCGCCCGATCCTAAAAACGGCGCCTATGCCGAAGTCGCTCCGCTCGGAGCGCGCGTGAAAAACGCGGAACCGAACGCCCTGGTGTTCATCGTCACGGCGCCCGATGACAGCGAGACGCTGGTTCTCGGCAGCGAAGCGTCCGCGCACGGCTACTGGACCGCCATGTTCCAAGGTCCCGACGGCGCGTACCGCGTACGTGCACGCGCGACCATTGGCGACCGGGACGTCTTCTCGAAAGAAAACATGTTCACACTCACGCGCGCCCGCGATTGACGGGCGCGTTTTTTTTCGGCAAGCTGGCGCTGTTCTTTGAAACCCGACAAGGAGAAACCGCATGCCCGTCCGTTTGAGCCGAAAAGAAGCCGTTGCATCGATCGTTCCCTCACTTCTGAAACTGCGCCGTGAAACCCCCAAAACTCATCCCGTCATCGTAGCCGTGGTCGGAGCTTCGGCTTCCGGCAAAGGCCACCTCATCAACGAGTTGCGGGACGCGCTGAACGGCGCGGACGAAGACGAGCGTGACGACGTCGCCGTGCTGGCGCTCGACAACTACTACCGCGGTCGGAAAATCATGGAGGTCGAGAAGATCCCCCATTTCGATCACCCGGACGCGCTTGAACTCCGACTCGCGGCGAAACACCTCTCGGAGATGCGCGTCGGCAAGAGCCTCGACATTCCGTGTTACGACTTCGCCAAAGGCGAGCGCGTCGGCCAGGAAACGTTCACGGCCAAACCGTTCGTCTTCGCCGATGGCCTGTTCGCCCTCCGTCCGGAAATCCGACCCTGCGCGCACTATTCCGTCTTCATCGAAACGGACGTGCACAGCGCGCTCCTGCGCCGCTTGTTCCGCGATGCGGGACCGAAGGGACGCACCAAGCAGCGGTCGCGCGACGTGCTCGAGCAGTACTTCACGACCGTCGTGCCAGCCAAGCGCGCGTTCATCGATCCGACGACCATGTATGCCGACGTCACGGTGGTATCGCAGTACAACGGCATCAACGAGTCGATCCGTGCCGGCGGCATGCAGTACCAGTGCAAGGCGCGCGGCACCTGCGATGACGACGTGATCCACGTGCACGGAGGCCTCCGCCTCGGCTCCAGCGTCAAACAGGAAGACACCTTTCTCGCGCCGAAAGGGGGAAAGTTCGCGGGAGAGCTCCTACGCCTCCGCCGCGAAAACGGTTCGTTGTTTCTCACCTATAAAGGACCGTTTCTCGATTCCCTGGTCGACGTCGGCGTCCGCGCGGTCACACAGGCGATCGAGATCGATCCCGGTTCCGAAGCCTGGTTCAAGGACGACTACGACATCGTGGCCACGTTCGAGAAGCAGCGTAGGCTCTTCCATGCCGGCGATCTCCTGATCGCGTGCGACACGATCCCGCATCTCGGCACCTTCGTCGAAGCGCGCGCGTTGAACGAAGCGGCCGCGGCGCAACTGCGCACGATGCTCGGACGCCTCGGTCTGCCGAAGCGCGGAGAATCGATCATCACGGAGAGTTACTTCGATCTCTGGCAGAAGCGGCGCAACACGCCGATTCCCGTTCCGGACTACGGAAACTGACCGCGCGAACTCCCCCTACCCCCTCTTTAGCTAAAGAGGGGGATTTATTATTTTCCCGAGGCCAGCCAATCCT
>CAYFZV010000031.1:0-10092 GCA_964347735.1 uncultured Gammaproteobacteria bacterium | reverse complement strand
AACCGATGGCAACGAGGTTGACCAATGTCGTGTTGGTCGCGCCGATCGTCATGCGGGTGGCCAAGACACCCGCGTTGTCGAAAGTCGCAAACTGTAAATTGCCGGTGAACGTCCCGTGGTTAAGATAGGTTCCGCTAATGAAGGAGGTGCCAAGCTGGATGGCGGCGTTGTTATTGCTTGTTAGATCGCTGTTTACCAGAACCAAACCGGTGTATCCGTTCGCGATGACCGCACTGTTGTTGGTGCCGGTGTTCGACTGCACGCCATCCTTACGGAAGAGATACCTGCTGGTAGAGTTCGCGGAAAACGCCATGAAATACGAAGCCGCGGAGGAAGCCGTGTCCGTGATGTTGACGTTGATCGCGATCGGCGTGCTCGAAGTGTTCCAAGTGCCACTCAAACTAAGCATCGACTCGGAGCTCGAACCCGTGAGCGAGTATCCCGTCACAGTGATCGCTTCGTCGTTCACCTCTGGAACAATGTGCAAACGTGCCGTCGGCGCCAACGTGCCGATGCCGACCTTATACCCATTGGATGCCACGCCAATCAGCGTGCTCGTCGTGCTCACCGTGAGAAGCCTGTTCGTGAAGCTGTCTTGGACTTCAAAGATGTTGACGCTCGGGCTGACGGCGCCGCGGAAGATGAATTGGCTGGTGGATGAGGCGGAAGTGGCTAGGAGCGAACCGGTATGGGCAATATCCCCTTCTTTATCAATCTGGAAACGCGCGCTACCGTTGTCAGCAATGCCGAAGATGGTTTCATTGGCGGAAGCAGCCGCAGGATTGACGTACACCGCGCCGTTCGAGATTCCGCCGCCTTGCGGATCGCCGGTAATCGTCAAATTGCCGTTGGTCGTGGTGGCGACGACGTACGGCGTGGTCGAACCGGAGCTCGTAACATCGAGATCGTCGAGTTTATCGGCGTTCAACGCATACGGAGCGGCGGAAATACGCTTTCGAGGCGTCATTTCGGAGTCTCCGCCGACAGTTACGCCCAACAGGACGACGTTATTGTCGAACAATGTGTCCGGAATTTCGTTGTCGCTATCAGCGGCGTTGCCAAGCAGCGTTGAGAAGACACCGTTCGTGACCGTCACGGTCTTGGCCGTGGGCGTGCCACACGTACCCTTTACCGTGTATAAGCACGTACCGTTGCCATCATAGAAGACGAATTTCACGCTCAATGGGCCATTGGGCACCTGAACGCCGCCGGAATCAGTAAGGCGGGCCTGGTAGTTCAGGATCTTCGGAACCTGATTCGCGGCTTGCACGAGCGAGACCGGAATCATGTTTGTGATCAACGACAAGACCAGGGCGGCCAAAATGGCCGTCCTCGCTGCGCGTTTGAACGCGCGACGTAGGTACGTGATGATCGGAACCTGACTCATGTCGTTTTCGGGTGTTTTCACCCGGTTCGACCTCCTCTATAAGGAAGGGGTCGAACCGGACGGCGGAGAGCGCTCCGCAACCGGCGTTATTCTGGGCGTTTTTCTCGCATCGGGATGTCTCGACTCACGACGCCGCCCTCTTTGCCGGTTGTCGTAAGATCGATTTCATTCGATTTTGTCGGTTCATACCCCTGTTTCTCGACCGTGACGTAGTATTTGTTGCTTCCAACCAGGAAGTTGTAACGGCCTTTGCTGTCGGTAATGCGCGATTCCAGCGTTTTGTTGTATTGCGTCTCGACGATGCGAGCTACCGCGAATGGAATCGGCTTCTTCGTGCGTTCGTCGTAGATGATTCCCCAGTTTTTCGGCCGACTCGTACGTGCCAGGCGTTTGAAGAGCAGGTAGAGAAGCAGCTGCGCGGCGACGAGTATATATAGGTATAGGCGCCGATAGAGCAGTGCGGCCACGAGTGTGAGGATGACGCTCGAGAAAGCCATGCCGTTCTGGAGGTGTCGGCCGAGCTCTTCAAGGAGCAGGCGGCGGTTGGACTTGTTGGCTTCGATCGGATCAAGGGGGATGTTGGCCGTGATGACCGCGCCCTGGTCGCTGACCACCACCTTTTCGCCGTGGTAGAGGTCCACGTACTTGGCGTCTTCCTTGCGTCCCGCTAGGAAGCGCGACGGGAAGATGAATCCTGGCTTCGCGGCTTCGATGCGATACTCTCCCTGCTCCAGGATGAAGGCGTAGCGTCCGAGCTTGTCGGTCACGACTGTGCGGACCAGCCGATTCGTCGTCGTGCGCAGGAGACGCACAGAAGCGAGATCGACCGGCATCTTTGTCAGCGCGTTGTAGACCGTGCCGTACTCCTTGCGCTTGCGGCGTCCGAGCAAGAGCAGCGGCTGCGTCAGGAGGAAGTAGAGATAGCTCACGAGGCTCGTGGCTTGCACCGCCGTCGCGACAACCGCCGTCGTGATCGCCGCAGCTGTCGGCACGAGCACCTGCGTCGCCGTCTTCTTCACGCGCGGATCCTGCACGACTTCGTTTTGAATGATCTTTGTGATGTACGCGCCTTGCGCGCCGAGCGCTTTCGCGACGTTGCCGATGTTCTCCGTGATCGGCGCTCCGGGGATGATCACGTCGGTGATCGGCGCTGGCAGTGCGATGAGTTCGACCGATGCGTTGATGACTTCCGTCGTGAGATCGAATGCCGCACCGGTATTTTCTCGGTATCCGTTTTTCTTCACGACGAGCCTGTACTGTCCCGGCGGCGCCATGAAGGCGAAGGCGCCGTCCGTTCCCGTGCCGATCGAATTCGTCTGGTGATATGGCACCGCGTCCCACGTGATCCAATCGCCTGCGCGTTTCTGCAGCGTGACCGTCGCGCCTTCGAGCGGAGACTGCTGTCCGTCTTTCGAAGCCGTGACGAGACCGAGCGGTTCGACGCGGATGCCGATCGAGATCACGTCGCTCGTGCCATCGGCGAAATTGACGATGATGGTTCCCGTCGTGCGGCCCGTCGCGTGCGGCGCAGAGACATCGACGACGTATCCTTCTTCCGGCACCGACTGCGTCGTCTTCGCGAAGAGGTACGAACCTCCGTTGAAGTTGAGCGTCATCGTGGCGACAGGACTCGGCAGCGCCGTCATTGGGACGAAGAATGTCAGAGAGCGATCGGGCAGGATGCGGTAGTCGTCGTCCGCGTTCTGATGCAGTTCGAGCGCGCGGTTGAGAGCGAAGACGCGGATGAGAGCGCGGTTCACGGAGGGCGGTGACGGCGGCGGAGGTTCGACGGGCGGTTGCGGAGGCGCGGGACAATCGACAGGACAGCTCGCGTTGGTTTCTCCCGGATCGCAGACGGCGTTGCCGCAGAAGGGCGCGGGCGGTGGCGTGCCGCAGTCGGCCGGACATGAGAGAGCCGTTTCCGGCGATTCGCAGGCCGCGTTGCCGCAGACCGGAAGCGGCGGCGGACCTGTCGGTGTTCCGGAGGCTTGTGAGCCGCTCGAGAAGTTTCCTGACGTGTCGTGGGCGAAGATCGTATAGAAGTAGGTCGTGCCGTTGACCAGACCGGAATCGAGATACGTCTGCGCCGTTCCGGTATAGATCGTCGTCCCCTGTCCCGGCGTTGCCGGAAAGCCCGTGGTCGAGCGCTGGATCTGCACGTCCGCGAAGTCCGCGTCGTTCGGGTTCGTCCAGTTGAGCGCGTTCTGTCCGTTGCCGGCCGTGACGGTGAAGTTGATGACGGATCCCGGCGGCACGGTGTCGAACGGCGTACCATCCGCAACCGCGCCTGATGCAAAGTTGCCCGAGTTGTCGTAGGCGAAGGCGGTGTAGAAGTACGTCGTGCCGTTCGTCAGTCCGGCGTTGATTGTCGACGTGCCTGCGCCGTTGTAGATCGTCGTGCCGGAGTTCGGAGAGTTCGGGTAATCGACTGTCGATCGCTGGATCTTCACTCCGGCGAAATCGGCGTCGTTCGGGTTCGTCCAGGAGAGTGCGTTCTGTTGATTGCTCGGCGTGACGACGAGATTGCTGATGTTCGCCGGCGGCGTCGTGTCCGGAAGCGTCGTGAATGTCTGATCCGTAGATGTCGCTCCGTTGCCCATCGCATCGGTCGAACTCACGCTGAAGTGATAGAGGGTTCCCGCTGCAAGGCCGTTCAGCGTGACTTGATGATTCGCAACCATGTTCGCATTCGTCGTCGTCGATCCATATGAACCGGTGAGTCCGTATCGCACCGTGGAGTCGGCGAGTTCGTCGGTCGTCCAATTCACGCGCGCCGTCGTCTGTGTGATCGCGTCGACGAAAATGTTCGAGATATTTGGCGCGATCGTGTCGGCCGTCGTGAAACTGAAGTCCCCTGTCGATGCCGTGTTGTTCGATGCATCTTTCGACGTCACTTTGAAGTGATACGTCGTATTCGGCGTGAGGCCGGACAGATCCAACGCATGCGTATTCACGAATGTGCCGTTCGCAAGGTTGCTTCCATACGATGCCGTGAGTCCGTAATCGACGCGCGAGTCCGCATCTTCGTTCGTGTCCCACGTAATGCGCGCGCTGGTGCCGGTTACCAGAATGGCTTGGACGTTGCTGATGACAGGCGCGGACGTGTCGGGTGTCGTGAAGGTGAAATCTCCAGAAACAGTTTCAGCCGTGCCGACGCCGGTGGAGCGCACACGGTAGTGGTACGTCGTACCGGCCGTGAGTCCGGTGAGATGCACCGAGTGGCCGAAGACGTCCCCGCCGACGGACGCACTGTCGCCGTATCCCACCGTCAATCCGTAATTGACGGTGCTCGAGGCGGCGATATCCGTTTCCCAAAGCACATCGGCTTCGGTCTCCGTCACGTTCTGCGTACGGACATTGCTGATCACTGGCGGATTGGGCGTGCCGCCACCGCCGCCACCGCCGCCGCCTGCGCTGGCGATCTCGGCTGAAACCGTCACCTGATCACTGTCGTTGTTAAGCACGTACGCCACACCGGAATCACCGAAGGTGCCACCGATCGTGATTGCGTGAGCAACTGCTGTTGAAGGGTTCACAATGCGATTCGTGCCTGCCGTGCCAAACGAGGCGTTCTGGCCGACCAAGATGCGCACACACGTATTGGCAGGTATTTCCCCCGCTCCCGCGTCCGTAGGCGCAGTGAACGTGATGGCCTGACCCGAAACACCGACGCCCCAGGTCGGACTCGTGCTCGGCGAGGACGCCAAGGACTTATCAGTAAACCCGATGCAATCGTTGGTCGGCACCGAAGTATCGATCGCGAGATCAATATCCCCTGTCACGATCGAGGAGAGACTGTGGTCGCTTTCAAACGACGCCACAACGGTGTCGCTCGGAGCGTCCACTCCCGAAGGCGTCACGAACTTGATTTCGTGATTCGCCGCGACATTAACCGCCAGTCTGCTCACCAGGTCCGAATAGCCTGAAATTGTTGCCGCTCGTGCAGCAAGCGACAACAAAAACACGGCCATGGCCCCAAGGAGGACAGGCAGGAACTTAGTTAGATTGTGGGCGCGGCGCTTGGACGACATGCGTCGATTTCCACAAGGCGCGCAGCATCCGGACACGACGAAAGCCTCCGATGAACGATCTTGATTCGGACAATTCAAAAGGAGCCTCACGCGTAATGGGCGCAAGTCGAGTTTCTTCTCGCAGATAAGCAGACCCTTTCCCTGCTGACCACAGGAATTGGGAAATACCAAAAAGTTGTCTGCGAGTTGAAGGCGGGACTCGCGGCCCCGTTCATTCAGGTCGTCTTTACCTGAACGATTCGCATAGCCAATCGGTAATCACCCCGTTGGAAGCGAAGAAGGATGCTGCACGATATATCCTCCTTGCACTATGCAAAGGCAATATACCATAAATTAGCCAAAAAGTCAACGTATAATGTGGCTAATGTTAGCCAAGATATTTCTTTTCCACAGGCTACATTTTCGGATATTAACAATGAGTACACAGGTTTTCCCAGCTTATCCCCAGTGTTATACACAGTTTTTATTCACCTGTGTATATGTCAAGAGTATTGTTGACATACACACGTAAAACTTGAACAATAGCTGTGTACAAGTTCTAAATTGGCAGAATAGTTTCATGTGAAACATCGAATGTTTTTTGCACAGAAAACTATCTATCCCCAACTGCACTCGGTTATGTACGAAACGTGGAACTACACTGAGTACATTGGGGACAAGTTACATATTTGTGAGTGTTTCACGTGGAACACACGTGGCACGACGTATCACTACCAACTCACCCAAGCTATCACTTTGTTCAAGGAGAGTAGTCCTGAATGTTTCATGTGGAACATTGGAGCGTTAGCTTAATAACACTCCTAGTGTTTACGCCCTCGTGCATCCTGACCAAAATAGATCCCCACACCCCTGCCATATTGTAATTCCGACCGGAACGGAGCGAAGCGGAAGGATCTGTTCCATTTCCGAGCTACGAATAGACCCATCGGCTGCGTTCTGGATGACATGTGGGTGGTGGTCTGGTCAGTCCTCTTGTTTCACATGAAACAAAATACCCACGACGTGTGTCGTAGGTACTTTGTGGTGGACCAATGGAGACTCGAACTCCAGACCTCTGCAATGCGAATGCAGCGCTCTACCAACTGAGCTATTGGCCCAAGATGTTACTCACAGTTGTAGACAACTTGTGGATGAAATAGACCATCCTATGTGTCGTACAATATTAATTGTCAAGGATATTACGGACAAACTTCCTAGTTGAAGACGGAACAGGTGGCACGCCACGTGACCGCCAAAGGCGGTTTTACGTGGTGCCCCCGGCATGAGTCGAACATACATCCTCCCCTTAGGACGGGGTTGTTCTATCCATTGAACTACAGGGGCACGCTGGCTACAGCCTCGTGGCTCGCGCTATAGTATAGGCACAAATTTTTCACTGGTCAATTCCCCATGACATCATTTCTGCTCATCGTCGGCATCGTCCTGCTCGTAGCCATGGCCTTCGTCTATTTCGCCCTCTCGAAGAAGCTGGACGGCCTCGGGGAGCAGTCGGCCGCACGCCTGATCAACGATAACATCCAGAAGATGAACGATCGCCTGAACGATCGTTTGACCGAGGCTGCCCGTTATATCGGCTCCCTTGGCCAGGAGTTGAAATCCATGCAGACGATCGGCAAGAACATCGAGGACTTGCGCGCCGTTTTCATGAACTCGAAGCTGCGCGGCAATTTCGGCGAGCAGGTCTTGAACGACATGCTGACGAACAACTTCCCAAAGGACCAGTTCGAACTTCAGCATAAGTTCAAGGACGGTCAGGTCGTCGACGCACTGATCGTGACCAAGGACGGCTCTATCCCGATTGACTCCAAGTTTCCAATCGACAACTTCCGAAAGATGTTGGCAGCCACGACCGAGGAGACTCGCGAAATGGAGCGCCACGAATTCCAAAAGGCGGTGAAGAAGCACATTAACGACGTCGCCAAGAAGTACATCCTGCCAGGGGAAGGGACCGCCAGCTTTGCCATCATGTATGTGCCGTCGGAAGCCACGTTCTACGAGATCATCTCCGGAGGCGAGGAGCTTAGCGATTTTGCCCGCCAGTGCCGCGTCATGATGGTTTCTCCGAACACGATGTCTTACTTCCTGCATATCCTGCGCCTGGGACATGAGCGTATCCGCATCGAGGAGAACGTCCAGAAGGTCTGGGAGCTCCTGGCCGGATTCCATCAAGAGACGGTCAAATTCGGCGAACAGATGGGGGTCTTGGCCCGTCATGTCACAAATGCCAAAAGCGCCATGGATACGGCCCTGACGGAATACGGGAAATTGGCCGGAAAAGTCGAACAAATCCGGCAGCTGAAATAGGGGAGCCCCTTGACGGTTTTTCCTCTTTGCCTTATAACTAGTCTCATTAGCGACTAAAGAGACCGACACATGCCCACCAAACCCGCCGCTTTTAAGGCCCTTCGTCAGACGAAGAAGCATGCCGAGCGCAACAAGCTCGCCAAGCTGAAGCTCGCTGACGCCCGCCGCTTCGTTCGCAAGGCGATCGAGCGCTCGGAGGCCCCCAAAGCGAAGGAGGCCGTCCTTGCCGCCATCAAGATCTTGGACAAGGCCTACAGCCGCGGCATCATGAAGCTCAACACCGTCTCCCGCCAGAAATCGCGGTTGATGAAAAAGCTTCAAGCGATGACCGCCAAGAAGTAAGGATCAAAAAGCCCCGATCAACGTCGGGGCTTTTGTTTAGGCAACTTGGGGTTCCGCGATCCTCGCCAAGAACAGATCAAGCGCGAGTCGCGGTTTCGGCCAGCCGCCGCGTTTGAGTTTTTCGTCGGCGTCGATCAGCCAGATGAAGAGAGCTTCCAGTTCGTGCGGTTTGAAGTAGCGGCTTTGGGAGAGGAGCTTGGCGGCGGCGAAAGGGTGGACGCCCAGTTCCCGAGCGAGACGATCCTTGGTGGCTTGTCCGAGTACCGAGAGGTCGGCGGCAACGAGCAGGCCTCGGACGTGGCTTTGGAGGCGTGAGATAAGCGAGACCTCTGTTTCACCCTGGTGGAGAAGACCTTCCATCTTCAGTAGAGCGATGTCCGGCCGGCGGGTACCTACGGCGTCCAGGAAGTCGAAGATGCTTTCTTCGGCTTCAAGGTGGGCAATCTCACGTACCAAGGCGGGACCGATCTTGCCTTCGGCGGCGGAGCGGGCCAGGGCGGAGAGGACGTCGAGCTCGCCGGCGATCTTCCAGGCATCGGAGCCGGCCAAGGGCAGATAAGCGGCCAGGCCTTCGTCGGTAAAGGCGGAGTCGCGGGCTTTGGCCTCGGAGGCGATCCAGGCCTGAAGCTCTTTCGCGCCGAGCGGTTTGAATTCAGGGTAGAACTTGCCGCCCTTCAGCTTGTCGTAGGCAGGGGAGCCTTCAAGATCCGCGGAAGCGGCACGCTCGTACACGACAAGGATCGTATCCTCCGGCACGCGACCGAGAAGCGCCGTCAACTCTTCAATTTCTTTTTTGCCAGCCGAAGCGATCGCATCCTTCACGACAACCAGACGTTTCTTCGCCAAGAAAGGAGCGCTCGCAAGCGCTGCTTGGATCTCGCCGATCTCCGCTTTTTCACCGTCGAGTTCAGTGACGTTCAGACCGGACGGATCGATGTCGCGCAAAAACTTGGCGCGAATCTCTTCGAGCTTTTTCTTCGAACGGTAGGAATCCGCGCCGTGCAAAAAGAGGATCATGCTTTTCTAGTGAAGCCGCGACGAGGGCGTCCGCTCTCGGCGACACCCGCTCCGGTACCAACGGGTACCGTAGCGGATATCGCCTGCGCGACCGCCTGTAGCTCTGGCACTTGTTCTTGCGGGCAGTATACGGGGAAATAAAAAGGCCGCCTATGGGGCGGTCAGCGTTTGACGCGTTTCTTTCTCCACATGCGGTAGGACGTGACGCCGACGGCTCCGGCACCGAGAGCGGCGCCCATGATCCACCCGAGAAACGGGACGGCGACCGCCACGGTGACAGCACCGACGACGAGACCCGTGCCCTGGCTCTTTGCTTCGTCGAGGAAGCCCTGCGCTTGATCCGGTTTTTCCGCCATCTCACTTTTCCTTCTTGTCGTTTGGGTTTCCGGAGAACAAGCCTTTCAGCTTGTCGATGAGACCTTTTGCAACCTTGCTCGGTCCTTGCGTAGCCGAACCGACAACGCCGGCGGCTTTCTTGATGGAACTTTTCGCCCACCATGCGTGCAGCCTCCAGCCAAAGATGAGGCCGATCACGATTCCGATAATGATGCCGTTCAACACGCGGCTCCTCCTTGGCGAAAGATCTAGGCCTCGAAAGATTTGAGGCTACCCCAACTCTGGCCGATTTCAACTTCCACGTCAATCGGCACCTTGAGGCTGACCGTTTCTTCCATGATCTGTTTGATCCACCTGGCCGCCGCGGGCGCGAGTGCTTCTTTCACTTCAAAGATAAGTTCGTCATGCACCTGGAGCAGCATTCTGACGTCCGCGTCGGGACCGTCTCCGTATTCACGCGCGATCTTTTCCTCGAGTCGCACCATCGCGAGCTTGATGATATCGGCGCTGGTGCCCTGGATCGGCATGTTGATCGCCATGCGCTCGGCTTCAGCTTTCAAATAGGGAACGCCGGAATTAATGTCGGGCAAATAGCGGCGGCGGCCGAAGAGCGTCTCGACGTAGCCGAGGCTGCGCGCCTGGGCCTTCGACTGTTCCATGTAGCCTTTGAGGCCC
>CAYFZV010000030.1:0-10540 GCA_964347735.1 uncultured Gammaproteobacteria bacterium | reverse complement strand
TGATTGATATGAGCGTGATCCAAATCATCCTGATCGTCTTCGCGGTCTTCGGCTTCGCCGCGGCCGTTTCGCGCTATCGCCGCGGCGGGCTTTCGTTGCGCCAGCTGGTGCTTTGGGGCGTTCTTTGGCTCGTCATCGCCGCCGTGGTCCTGCGTCCCGAAACGGCTTCGTCGCTCGCGCATCGCCTCGGCGTCGGCCGCGGCGCGGACGTTGTCGTCTATCTCGCCGTCGCCGCGATTTTCTATCTCCTGTTCCGCATGTTCGCGCGGCTCGAAGATCATGAGCGCCAGATCACGCGCCTCGCGCGCGAACTCGCCTTGAAGGATCTGGAAGGACCGCATGAGCGCTAAGACCGCGATCATCGTCGTTTCCTGGAACCACGGCCGTTTTTTAGCCGACTGTTTTCGCGCGGTCGAGCAGGCGGGGATTGCGCCGGGTGCTGCGACGTTGATGATCGTCGACAACAACTCTCCGGATGGGAGCGGTGATTTCATCGCGCGTGAACTTCTGTCGGCGGACGGCCGCACAACCAAAGGCGGTTTTCCGTGCGTTTTTTTCAAAAATAGCGACAACCTCGGTTTTTCCGGCGGCAACAATCAGGCGATGCGCAAAGCGTTGGAGGAAGGATATGAATACATGTATTTGCTGAATCCTGATACGGAAGCGCAGCCTGGTTTTTTGGAAGCCGCGATCCGCGCCTCCGAATCCGATCCGAAGATTGGTGTCGTTCAGAGTTTTCTCCGCCTGCATCCGAAGACCGACTCGGTGAATACGTACGGAAACGAAATTCACTTCCTAGGTTTTGGGTATGCGGGAGGGGAGTCGGTGCCGGTCACCGATCCGTCCGTGCAAGCGAAGCTCGTACGGCGCGACATCGCCTATGCGAGCGGCGCCGGCATGCTGATCAAGGCCTCGCTTCTGCGCGAGATCGGCTACCTCGACGAGGAACTGTTCGCCTACCACGAAGATCTTGAATATTCCTGGCGCGCGCGTTTGGCGGGTCATCGGATCGTCCTCGCACCGGACTCCGTCGTCTTCCACAAATACGAATTTTCGCGCAGCATCAAAAAATATTTCTGGATGGAGCGCAACCGCCTGATTGTTCTCGCGCGGCTCTATCGCTGGCCGACACTCGTGCTGATCACGCCCGCATTTTTGGTCATGGAGCTCGGTCTCTGGTTGTTCGCGTTCAAGAGCGGATGGTGGCGCGAGAAGGCCCGGGCGTACGGCTATTTTTTCACGGCAGAACATCGCTCCGCCTTGCGTACGGCCCGAAAGAAGGCGCAAACCGCCCGAAAGACTTCGGATCGCGAAGCGACGAAGCTTTTTACCGGGCGCATTCTCTTCCAACAGATGCAGCCGTCGCTCCTCACCCGCGTGGCCAATCCGCTTTTCGCGGCCTATTGGGCCGTCGCGCGGCTGATGTTGTGGTGGTGATATGAAAGTCGCTGTCGTCGTTTCGACGTTTCCGCCGTATGCGGGAGGCATGGGCAACGTGGCCGCCGCGCATGCTGAAGCGCTGCGCCGTGCTGGTCACGACGTGACTATTTTTTCGCCGGGACACAATCTGCAACCACTATTCCGCATCGGCAACTCCGCCTGCGTTCCCCAGCTTTGGTGGAAACTGCGCGGCTTCGACGCCGTCGAGCTGCACTATCCGTTCTTCGGCGGCGCGGAATGGGTGTGGCTTTGGAAAAAAACGTTCGGACAGCGTACGCGCCTGGCCGTCCTGTATCACATGGACACGGTCGGTACGGGTCTTCTCGCGCTGGTCTTTCGCCTCTACCGTGCGCTGTTCCTGAAAACCGTCCTCAACGCCGCCGATGCGATTCTGGTTTCGAGCAAGGATTATTTTGCCATGTCGCAAGCCGCATTTTTGAAAAACGATCCGCGCATCCATGAAACGCCCTTCGGCGTCGATACGAAGAAATTTTCACCAGGTGGGGATAAGAAAGAGGCGATTCTTTTTGTGGGAGGACTCGATTCCGCCCACTACTTCAAAGGCGTACCTGTCCTGATTGAAGCCTTCACCAAGATCGCAATGCTGCCGTACGAACTCTGGATCGTCGGCGAGGGCGATCTCCGACCCGCGTATCAAACGCTTGCTGCCAAAACCGTCTTCGGCGGCCACATCCGTTTTCTCGGCCGCGTCACGGACGATCAGCTCGCCGATCTTTACCGCCAAGCTCGCGTGCATGTCCTGCCCTCCGTCGATCGTTCCGAAGCCTTCGGTCTCGTCACGCTCGCCGCCGCCGCCAGCGGCATTCCTTCGATCGTCTCCGATCTCCCCGGCGTGCGCAGCATCGTCGAAGCCGGAAAAACCGGCCTGGTCGTCCCGCCTTCCGATCCCGCCGCCCTCGCCGCCGCGCTTCGCGAACTTCTGACCGATTCCGCCCGAGCCGAAGCAATGGGCAGCGCAGCCCGCGAACGCGTCGAGCAGAAATACGCATCGGCTGTCACAGATCGCGTCGCCGTCCAAGCGGTATGCGGCTGACGCCTTTGCCTTGACAAAATCGATTTTTCTGCTAGGATCATCGGCACCGCACTTTTGAGACAAGCGACCACATCGAAGGAGGATGTCATGGAACAGTATCTCGTCACGATCGACCCTACGAAGACGCTGGCGCAGATGATCGAAGCGGGTAAGTATGCCCACGCCCATGAAGCTATCAATGAGAAGAACTTCCCGTTGAACCCATTGGCAGGCAACAGTGATTATCGCACACCCCCGACCGAAGTCGCCCTGGAGCTCATCCGTTGTGAAACAACGGTCACGAAGGAGATCGAGACCATTCTGGATCTCCGTGGTTTCCGCCCTGCAATCCTTACGGAGCTTCTCGCCCTCGGCGCGAAGTATCCAGAGCTTCAGAAGCGCCCGTTGGTTGCGCTCGGTTCCTCCTGGGTGAATCCCAGCGGCGACCGTTGTATCCCATATCTCGGCCAGGGTGGCGGTTTGCGGTGTCTCTACCTGTTTCTGGGGGCTGATTCCTCTGGCGTTGGTTGGCTCGGCGGGCACTTCCGGTTCGTCGCCGTTCGAAAGTAGCTTCGTTCGTACGTCCGCACAAAATCTCGTGCGGATCTTTTCTTTTTTTGGTATACTTTCAGTGCATGCGCATTTGTTTTATTACAAATTTATACCCTCCCTACGGGCGCGGCGGCGCGGAGCGCGTCGTTGAGGAAGAAGCGCGAGCGCTTCGGGCTTTGGGTCACGACGTGTTGATCGTCACGGCTGAACCGGTGCGCGAGGACGGATCGATCGAACCGCGCATGACAGTCGAGAACGGCATCCGTGTCTACCGTTTTTATCCGTTCAATCTTTTTTTCTACGGCGACATCGGCACGCATTCGGCTCCGGCGCGTTTGCTCTGGCATCTGCGCGATGCCCGGAATGGCCATGCGGCCAGGGTGGTCGAAAGCATTTTGAAACGCGAACGGCCGCAGATCGTGCACACGCATAACTTGAAAGGCATCGGTTTCCGCATTCCGCGCGTACTCCGCACACTCGGTATTCGTCACGTGCACACGCTGCACGACGTCCAGCTCGTCGCGCCGTCCGGACTGATCCTCAAGGGAAAAGAGAAAGGCTTCGGCGTAACCGATCTTCTCAGCCGGATGTTCTCCGCGAGCGCGCGCGCCAGTTTCGGATCGCCGGATATCGTCGTTTCGCCGTCGCGTTTCCTGTTGCGCTTCCATGAAGAGCACGGATTTTTCCCGCGCTCGGAAAAAATCCTTTTACCGAACCCCGCGCCCGCCGCGACGCCGGCCAGGCATGCAGCTTCCGTTGAAACGCGGTTCTTGTTCCTCGGACAAGTCGAAACGCACAAAGGCATTGTGCTGTTGATCGAGGCGTTCCGCCGCCTGGTCAAAGAACGCCCGAAGGCGCGGCTCGATATTGTCGGCAGCGGCGCGGGCGTCGATGAAGCGCGTCGCGCATCCGGCAAGGATCTGCGCATCTCATTTTACGGCAAAAAAAATCCGGCGCAGTTCGCCGATATGTTCTCGAAGGCCGACTACACGGTCGTGCCGTCGCTTTGTTATGAGAATGCGCCCACGGTGATCGTCGAAAGTTTCGCGTACGGCGTGCCGGTCATCGTCGCGCATATCGGGGGCGCGGCGGAACTCGTCCGGGACGGTGAGAATGGCCTCGTCTTTGAGGCCGGCAATGTCGGCGCACTCGTCGCGTCGCTCAAGCGCGTGTGTGACGAGAAAGGCGCCTGGCCGTCACGCTCGCGCGCAGCCCTTCGCTCTTCGGAACTGCTCGTTTCGCCTCGTCATGCAGCGCGCCTTGAAGCGCTGTATATCGGACGTGACCCAGCGCTTGAAGAACGCGGCCTGATCGTGCCGATGCGGTATCTCCCGAAACCTATTTGAGGGTATACCTGAAGATGTAGACCTTGCCGCCGTCGATTTCCTGCCAGTCGTCGGCGGTTTTTTTTGCTTGGGCGATGATTTTCGGCGCGTCCGTCCAGTAGGAATCGATCACGAAAAACGCGGTCGGTACGTTGACCTGGCGCATGGCGCGTTCCATTGTTTCGCGCGAGGCGCCTTGGTAGACCATGGAAAGGTACGACTGATACAGCGGTGCGCCGGTCGGAATCGAATAATAGAATTGCGAACCGTAGTACGTTCTGAAACCAAACGATTGCAATGCGGCGGCGGAGACGGATTGGTTTGCCAGCACGACGTAGGGTGAAATGCCGTGCGCGTTGATCCATTCGACCGCGTGCACGTCATGGATCGAAGCCGAATAACCGCGGCTGTAACGGTAGTCGTCGAGACGCGGGAAAGCGGCGTAGGCGAGCGCGGCCACGATGCCTGCGATGAGAAGGGTATGGAAAACGCGCACGCCGGGTTCGGCTTTGGCCAGAAGGCGCCACCACCAGGCCATACCGGCCAGTGCGAGCGGTGCGAGTGATAACAAAGCAGTATCGTACAGGCGTTCCGCATAGTTGGCCTGCTCGTAGCCGATCACGTCTTTGAACGTGAAACCGGAACGCAGGATCGCGACGGAAATCAGGAGAGCGACCGACAAGCCGCCGGCAGCCAAAGCCGAACGTCGGTAGCCCTTGCGGCGCAGGAGCAGCCACGCGCCCGCCGCAGCCAGGATGAAGAGGAAGAAATCGTGATTGCGCGCGACGAATTCCGCGAAGTCGAGCAGCGGGCGATAGCGCGTCATCACGGCGGGTTTTTCGAAAGGAATGCCTGTCAGGAGTTCGGGGATCGGTTTCTGGAGCGCGGTCATGATCGGTTTCGCGCCGCTGCCTTCGCGCACGGAGAACGTGAACGGAATCGCCAGCGCGGCGGCCGCGATCATGACGGCGAACACGGCGGCTTTCACGATGCGTCCCGCTGTCACGCCGTCATGGCGCAGCTTGGCGGTCATAAGGAGCGCGACCGCCATGAGCGCCGGAATGCCGGCGAGCGGATGCGTTGCGGTCGCGGCAGCGGCGAGGATCAACACGTAGCCGAGCGGCGGGCGATGCGCGTGCAACCAGGCGGCGCCGAGCAGCATCGTCAGCAAAAAGAAAAGATCTGCGAGGCCTTGCGGCGTCGTCGAGATGAACATGGCGATCGGCAGGAAGAACACGCCGAAAGAAGCGATCAGCGCGATCGGTCGCGGCACGCCGTAGCCGCGACGCAAGAGCCATGCTGCGGAGGCGGGCAGGAAGAGCGCCGTCATGAGCGGGAGGAGCAGCCGGTCGACCCAGAGGACCGGCAGGTGGAATAGGTGCGCCAGTGACGTCACGAGTGCGTACTGCCCGATGTAGTAGGGCGTTTTCGGCGTGATCTGTCCGGTCGCAAAGACCAGTTTTTCAGCGGCTTGATGCACGAACGGATCGAAGCCGTATCCGACGGCATAGACAAGAATCGCGGGCGCGAGGAGCGTGAAGAGATGCAGCGATGCGGCCGCGAGCGTCAGGTGCGGATAGCGGCGGCGATAGGCGAGACCGATCAGGCAGAACGTCGCGAGTGCGATCCAAAGAAAAAATACGGGCGACACGACTTCCCAGGGAGTGCGGATCGCTTCTCCGGTACGTGCGCCGACAAGCCAACGCAGTGCCGCGACATCGGCGGCGACGGCGATGATGAGCAAAACGCCGGAGAGCGAATCTTCCGGAGATGTTTTTTCGACGGTCAAAGACGGTGCGGCCGCACGATTACGCGCTCCGGAGCCGAAGGGGGAGACAGCAAAAAGCAGCCAGGGCAGCGTGACGAAGAGCCACGAAAGGCCCACGGTATCGAGTTTATATGCGTAATAGACCGCCGTGCCGGCCGTCGAAAGAAGCGCCAAGGCGCCTAAAAGTCCGAAAAGGAGACGTGTGGGGGAGCGTTCCTCCGGAAACGCCAGGCGTCCCGCCGTTTCCGCCATGCCGTAGAAGAAGAGGATGCCGCCGATCGGCAACAAAAAATCGAAAGCCGGCGAGGCTAATCCAAGCGCCGCCAGCACTCCTCCGATCGAGGCTAAAATGGTAGAATGAAGCGGTTTCATACACCGATTGTAGCACAGGAATGCGGACGAAAATCTACCTGCACGATCGCGTGCTTGCCAGAACACTTTTGATGATCGTGCCGCGCACGGTCACGCCCAACCAGATCACGGTCATGCGCCTGATCCTCACGCCTTTTGCAGCGCTGCTTTTAGCGTTTCAACGGTACGATGTCGGCGTGCCCTTTTTCCTGTTCCTGGCTCTCACCGATTTGATCGACGGGTCGCTGGCGCGGACGCGGAAGCAGGTCACGCAATGGGGCACGATTTGGGATCCGATCGCGGATAAGATGTTGATCGGCTCGGTGGTGGTCGTGCTGTTGTCTCAAGACTTCCCTCCCGGTATCGTGATCTCGTTGCTCACGCTCGAGTCCGCGTTCCTGCTCGGAGGCTGGTTGCGCAAGCGGAAAGGTATCGTCACCGGCGCGAATTGGTGGGGAAAATCCAAGATGGTCTGCCAAGTGGCCGGCGTGATGGGGTACCTCATCTATCTGCAGACGAACCTTCAGGCCATGCAAACCGGCTCTTTCGTGCTTTTTGGCGCGTCGATATTTCTGGCGATCTGCAGTCTTCTGGACCACGGCTTATGACGCATCTGCGCACATCATTGATCGCCGTCGCTGCGGTTTTTTTTCTGTTGACCGCCTGGTACGGCCGCCCGGCCGGGCTTTGGAATTCACCCGACGAAACGGCCAATGCTTTTTGGGCCGAGCGCGTGGCCCACGGGCAACCGCTGACGTTTCGTGACGCGATCGTGGGGCTCGGTGCAGGCGCGATACATCCGCGCAGCATGGCGGTTTCTGACAACGCCCTTATTCCAGGCAGCTTCAGCGGTTTGATCCTGCTCTACGGCGCGCTGCGCCTGATAACGAAGGTGCCGCTCTTTCTTTTCACCCCGATCTTCACGCTCGTTGCCGGCGTGTTTTTCGGCGTCATCATCGGCCGGCTGTTCGATCGGCGCGTGGGCGTTCTCTCGGCGCTGCTTTTTTTTCTGCATCCGGCTGTCTTGTACTATGGCGCACGCGGACTGTTCCATAATCTGCTGTTCATCGATCTCCTGATCCTGTCCGTCGCGTGTTTCGTCTGCAAACAGGATCGTGCAGGAGACGCGCTGGGAGGATTCCTGTTCGGTTGGGCGATACTGACGCGCGCATCGGAAGCCGTGTGGGCGGTCCCTGCATTTTTGCTGTTTCTTCCACTGGCCGGCGCGCGCCGTTGGCGGCGTCTGGGTTGGGCGCTGGTAGGCGTCGCTGTTCCGCTGTTCCTGTTTTTGCAGACGAACGCGAGCTTGTACGGATCGCCGCTCACGACGCCGTACGTCGCTCCGCCCGCGCCGGTGACGATTGCATCCGACGCATCCGAGATTTCCGCACCCTCCGCTCCCGCACACGTGCTTCCGTTCGGTTTCGACGCACGACGCGCGCTGCGCAATGCTTGGGAGTACGGACTCCGTCTCTTCTGGTGGCAGTCGTTGTTGGCTGTTTCCGGCCTCATACTTTGGTGTGTCTCGTTCCGCAAGGCGACAACCGCGCAAAAAATCTATGCGCTTGCGGCGCTCCTGACCGCGGTCTGGCTTGCCGTTCTCTATGGAAGCTGGGCGGTGCGTGACCGTCTCGATCCCTCCCACGTCACGATCGGTACGTCGTACGTCCGTTATTTCCTGCCCGCATACGTTGCGATGCTTCCGTTCGGCGCCTTGGCGCTGGTGCGTTTTGGAGACAGGTTGAAAAAATCGTACGTTGTCCCGGCGGCCATCGCACTGATCGGACTGTTGACCGTACACGCCACGATCTTTGCCGGCGATGAAAGTTTGCGCGCCGTACGTGCCACGCTTGCGCAGAATGTCGCGAAGCAAAAAGTGTTGCTCAGTATTTTTCCGCAAGAGACCGTCATCATGACCGAGCGTTTTGATAAACTGTTCGTACCGCATCGCTTACGCATCATTCCGACTGCGGATGAAGCTGGATTCCAGGCTGCAGCGATCGCTGCGCTTCATGCGCCCGTCTATTGGTACGGACTCACACCTTCCGCTGCCGAGCTCGGTCGGCTTGAAAGCCTGGCTTTTGCGAATGATCTCATCTTCGCTCTTAGAGAGAGCCCCATCCCGGGCGAAACCATGATGTGGCTTATATATGGGGAGTGATATGCCACAACTTCTCTTTATACGGCGCTGCTTGCGCTTCACGTGGTTCATCTTGGCCTTAGCTCTTCTGGGCTGGATTGTGTTGCGCAACATCCCTTTGAACGGTCGTCTGTCTGCCGAGGGCCGCACGGCCGAACCGAACGGCTTCATCGGCGGATTCACTCCGCTCGATCGTGCCGTGCCGACGCGGGAAAACGATCGTTGGTATGCCGACGCGATCGGTGAACCCGTTTATTTCAATCTCGCTGCGCCTCGTTTGTATGACACTGCGCGCGTGCAGCTTCGGTACAAGCTGGAAGGCCAACCGTATGTCGCGCTCGGCGCGCGCACTGATCTTGCAGAGTGGAATTTCGATCTGAAACCCATCGACCTGCCGATGCTCGATGAAGTTGGTTTCACGGCGCGACAGGACGGGGAACTTCGCATCTATGAAAAGAAAGCTTCGGCGCGCTCCGCGCAGGAATTGCTCGCTTCCGGCGGACGCATCGCCGTCGTAGGACTCGATCCGGTCCGCTGGAGCCTTCGCCTGCCCGTCCTGGCTTCCGAAAAACCGGTTGAAACGGTTCTTAATGAAAACGGTTCCCGCACCATCTACGCGTACGCGCAGCATGGTCCGTTCGAGCTGTCGCTCGGTCTGCGCGGTCCCGAAAAAACGGAAGCGCGCGTGACGCTCTCATATGAAGGTAAAACGCTTCTGACGCGCACGCATCGCGGAGACGGCGCCGTCGTTCTCGCGTTGTCCGGAGCGGAGCCGGGCTTGTACCGCATTCGTTTGGACGCCCCGGATTCCGTTTCGTTGGTGGGCTTGACGTCGCGGCAATCGCGTCTCGTGTTGATCGATACGAAAGGGGAGCATCTGCACGCGCCCGCCGGAGCGGTGCGCTTCGATCCGGAATTTCCGGTCGTCACGTGGGAAACGGATATGAAAAAAGCGTCCTTCGACGCCGTCGTGGCGCGCTACCGACCGCCGGTCATCGACGCCGACGGATGGCGCACGGCCGCTGCCGAGTTTGATTTGCGCACTCTCGCGTCTTCGCAGGGCCGCGTGCAGATGCTGCTGTCCCTGCCCGCGATCAAGCAGGTCGGCGGCAAAATGCGCATCGACGCGGTGCATGTTGAGTACGTCCGCCCCCCGATCGAACTCAAAACGCTGCTCGATCTCTTCAAATTGAAACTATGAAGACGCCCAAAGCGATTCTCCATCAGATGGCGGTCGATGCCTGGGGCGCGGGCGCCGCGACGCTCGTGCTGTGCCTCGCGCTTGAAGCCGCCGAACGCGGATTCGTTTCGCGCTTCTTCAATGTGCTCTGGCTTTTGCTGTTCGTCATCGTCGCTTCGTGCGCCGTTCTTGCGACGCAATCGCGCGTGGCGGACGAACACGCGCACCGTCCGGCCAAAGGCGCGCAGGCGCTCCTGTATTTCGCCTCTCTCGCGCTCGCGCCGATCGTCTGGTTCCTGCTGCCCGCGAGCGTGAACCTCTTCTGGCGCAGCGCCGCGACGGGAGGTATCCTTTTGGCCGTGCTCGTCGCTTGGCCTATCTTCTCAAAACACGAATAAACTATGACCGACTGCCTCTTCTGCAAAATCATCCGCAAGGAAATTCCGGCCGAAATCGTCTATGAAGACGAAGCCGCCATCGTGTTCGTAGACATCAAGCCGATCAATCCCGGACATCTTCTCGTCGTGCCGAAAGAACATGCGGCCGATTTTGCTTCCGCCTCCGATGAAGCGGTGCGCGCAGCGGCCATCGTGGCCAAAAAAATGGGCAAGGCTGTGATGGAAGCTTTTCAGGCGCCGGCCTTCAATCTCGGCGTGAACAACGGCCGCGCAGCCGGACAGCTCGTTGATCACCTTCATCTGCACGTCATCCCGCGTTTTGAGAACGATGGCCACGCGCACTGGCACGGCG
The DNA here is from genome assembly GCA_964347735.1 of uncultured Gammaproteobacteria bacterium. Lineage (GTDB taxonomy): Bacteria > Patescibacteriota > Patescibacteriia > SG8-24 > DYFX01 > DYFX01. The sequence continues at coordinate 1 of CAYFZV010000030.1, read as the reverse complement.
G
>CAYFZV010000029.1:0-10557 GCA_964347735.1 uncultured Gammaproteobacteria bacterium | reverse complement strand
CGGCGGACCGTCAGTTTCAGCAGCGTTTCTTTGCGGGAATCGAGCTGGGTCATAGGATTAGCAGTCATAGTATACGAGTGCTAGAAAGGGGCGTCAAGGCCTGGAAAGGCTTGACGGGATCAGCCCGATCGTCTACCTTACCTGGGCGCAGGCAGATTCTTTGAAGTCGCTTGCGCGAGCAACTCGGCACGGATCAACAGACCCTGCCACAAGAAGGAAATGCTCGCCCTTCAGGCGATCGTCTCAACTTCGCTGGACTACGGTTCACGTCTCCGAACAGGTGAGAAGCCAGTCGCGAGACAAAGCGAAGGACACAATCCGGGAGAATGACGATTCTCCAGAACGGATTCCAGGCCGCCGCAAAACGGCCTTCGGTGTCAGAGATGAGGTACTTGGTTCTCATCGACGGACTCGCTCGAGTCCGTCTTTTTTTTTGCGAAAGAAAAAAGACAGCTTCACAAGCTGTCGGCGGAATGCTTGGCGTCCTGCAGGTCCCAGACGGTCTGGCCATCGCACGTTCTGTTTTTCCAGAGCTCCTCGTTCGTCATGTCCGTGTGGCCCATCACGTAGAGATCCATACCCTCCATCGTCAGCTGCACCAGCGCGGGTTCCTGCAGTCTGCGCAGCGGTTGAAAGCCGAGGTTGATGAGCTTGGCCAAAGATCCGATCCAATCGTGCTGACCGATGCTGACGGCGACCTTTCGCATCTTGCGTCCTTCCCTCGAAGCCGGCGGCGTATCGAGTCGACGCCAGGCTGCGATACTGGCCGACTCAGCGAAACGCGCTTCAGCTTCTGGTTTCGCGCAACCAGTCATGATCCAGCAGCGCGTGAACAAGGCCGTGTTCCGATCGCCATCTCTCGGCCCCTCCCGATAGATGAAACCCGACGCCAGAGGACCGCTTTTTATGACGGACCACGCGTCCATGCCGATCCCGACGCTCGATAAAGACACATCCCACTCCACGCCGCCGCCCTCGGAAAGAATGAACAGGTAGCGTTGCCGCATATCGCCTCCTTTGACGGCAGCATCATACGTTTTTGAAGCGTCTTGTCAAGAAAAAACTCCGCGGCAGGCGGAGTTAACGGCGGCGCTGTACGCGTTTGGCGTGGCGCGGCGGCGGTTTGAAGTTGGGAACCTTTTTGCGCGGCGTCGGGCGCGGTTCGGGTTTGGCGGCCGTCGGGAGCAGCGCGCGGACGGGCGTAAAGTCCTCCGGCGCGAGCGAACGCCCACGATGCCGCTCAGCTTGAACGAGCTTATGCAGTGCGTTGAGATCAACTTTCGGCTCTTGAAGATCGCGCACAAGCGCGTCTTTAAGCGACGCAAGGTCAAGCTCAGCAAACCTTGCATCGCCGGCGATAATGAAGATGATCAGACGCGGAGAAAAGCCGCGGCTCGTCATTTCTTTTCCCCCGGACGGCGGATCTGCACGAGCGGGTCCGGCTCGCGCTGGAAAGTGCGTGCGGCGAATGCCGCTTTTGCTTCTGCTTCCGTCGGGACGTGCACGACCGGTGTCTCTACCGGTTTGCCGATGAGTTTCCTGAACGATTTCCACGCGTACGAGTTGCGGGCGCGGTCCCAGGCGTCGAGTCCGGCGCACAGACCGCCGATCATGCGCATCCACACGTTTTCTTTGGCGTTCTTGACGTCGGACATGGAACCCCCTGCCTACGGCATACGTTACAAACACTTTGAGGTCAAGAAAGACCGCGCACGGGCGCGGTCTTCAGGTGTTTTCCTCTTTGCTTGTTTCTCGGATTTCCGAGAGCAGGACGTTCTCCACACGAATGCCGCGCGGAAAGAAGATGCGCTCGAGTTCCTGCTTCGTTTCGATTTCGATCTGGTCGCGCTTGGATGAGAGCGCATCAGCAAAGTTGAAACGCGCGGCGATCATGCGCATGCGGCTGCGGATCGTCGGACGGACGATCTTCTGGACGAAGTCAACGCCGATCGTCTGCCAGATCGTGGGGATCTGTTCGATATCGAGGCGGAGCAGCACCGTGCCTTCGACCGAAACGCGCTTGCCATCGGCGGTCTGCGCGATGACAGGTTCGTCGCCCAGCGCCTTGGAATGCGTCCCGTCAAAATCCTTTGTGATCGAGTACTCCAGCGTCTGCGTGTTGAACAATTTGGCTTTCTGCCAGAACGGAATCTTCAAATGCAAACCGGGCATCATCACTTTTTTCAAAACGCCGCGACCCAAATCGTAGACGCAGGCTACATAGCCGGGCGGCACGTGGATGAAGAGTCCCTTGAGGACGTCTTCGACCACGAACGAATACATCATTTGGTCGAGTCGGTCGGCCATAGCGCGCGTCGCATGTTAGAAATCGTCAGCGAAAACAGCATCGATGTCAGGACAAAGAGGCTCTTGACCATGGGCAGAAGCGACAATACCACGATGGTAAAGAGCGGGAAAGCGTAGCGATAGACCATGTCCGGCTTGCGCGTCAGGTGCGCGACCTTGCGCTGCTGCAGCGTGATTTCAAAGAAGAGCAGCGCGCCGACGCCCAAGGCCCAGAAAAAGTTCCGATCCCCGATGTCGACGCCCAAGAATTTCGTGTTGACGGGCTGCTGGACGTTGCCGAGCCAGGGCGCCAGGTGATCGAGATGCGAATTGATGCCGCTCAAGAACACCTGGTAGAGCAGGACGAACACGAGAAATTGGACAAGCAGGATCGCCGTCTTGGCCCAAGGATTGATCTTGCGCGCCTTGAGCAGCGCGCGGATGTGCTCATTGGCTTCGACCGTGTCGTTTTTGAAACGTACCTGGATCTCCGTAACTTCCGTTTCAAGCCGCTCGTATTTCGCCGCTTCCTTTTCCGCCTTGATGTTGATCGGCATCAATATCAAGCGAAGCGCGAGCGTCATCTCAATGACCGCCACGCCCATATTGCCGAAGGCAATCGTATTGTAGAAAAGGATCAGGAGGTCGAGCAGCGGATAGACCAGGAAATTGCGCCAGAATTCGACCATAAGATGCGTTGATGAAGGCAGTATATCATGCCGCCGGCGCGTTTCCCGTACGCAGCATCTCTTCGACTTCAGCCAAAGATTTCGCCTGATTCAGGCGCATGCGCATCTCTTTGCTGCCAGGGCCTCCCTTGAAATACCAGGCGTAGTGTTTGCGCATCAGAACGACACCACGTTCTTCGCCGTGGCGCGCGATCATGAGCTTCGTGTGGTCGAGCACGGTATGGATGCGCGTGGCTTCGTCGATGACGGTCGAAACTTTTCCGGTTTTCAGGATCTCTTCGATCTGTTTCAAAATCCACGGATTGCCGAGGGCGCCGCGTGCGACGAGCGTGCCGTCCGCGTGGGATTGTTCCATCGCCGGCAACGCGGCTTCGGGCGTATGCACGTCGCCGTTGACGAGGACGGGAATCGAAACGCGCTTCTTCACTTCGCCGACCATCGTCCAATCGGCGATGCCGGAATAGCCCTGCGCTTTCGTGCGGCCGTGGACGGTCAGCAAATCGGCGCCGGCGTGCTCGAGCATCGGCGCGAAGTCCAGGCATTCGCGCGGATCACCCCAGCCGAGGCGGATCTTCACGGACAACGGCACGGAAATCGCGGCTTTCATCTTGCGGATGATCTCGGCGGCGCGTTCCGGTTCCTTCATGAGCGCGGCGCCGTTGAAGTTCGACGTGATCTTGTAGACCGGGCAGCCCATGTTGATGTCGATGCCGTCCGGCTTGAACTTCTCTTCGACGATGCGCGCGGCTTCGGCCATCGTGTCCGGGTCCGCGCCGAAAATCTGTTGGATGATCGGGCGCTCCTCTTCTTCGAAGGCGCACATCTCGAGTGTTTTATCGTTCATGCGCACGAGCGCTTCCGAGGAAACCATTTCACGGAACACAATCCGGGCCCCGAAGCGCTTGGCGATCAGGCAGAATTCGGAGTCGGTCATGTCGGCCATCGGTGACAGCGCGACGATCGGTTTGTCCGCGTTTTTCCAGGAGAACATAAGGCCGCAAGGTACCAACCAAACACGCTGATGTCAACTCGTCACCGTCGTCGTGTCCGACGCAGCAACTTCTTCACGCGGCCGTCCGTAATCTGGTTGAAATGCACGTAATATTCTCCGACGATGTCGAAGTTCCGAGGCGTGTGATCAATCACGATATCGTCGGCCGCCCTGCGGATCCTTTCCAGCGCGTCACGCGCCGCGACGGGTACCGCAACGATGATGCGATGCGCACCATGCGCGCGCACGGTCTTGATGGCGGCGAGCATCGTCCAGCCCCTGGCGACGCCGTCGTCAACCAGAATAACCGTCTTGCCTTTGACGGCCGGCATTCCACGCCCGCCGCGGAAATACAGCACGCGTCTGCGCGCCTCATGCAGCTGTGCCTCCACCGTATCGCGGAGATAGCTCGGGTCCTCCGAACTTTTCAACTTCGGGTTCCAGATCGCATCTCCTTGCTCGGTCACCGCGCCGACGGACCATTCCGGGCGTTTCTGTTCCGGAATCTTGCGCACCACGACAATGTCATGCGGCACGCCGAGGCGCCGCGCGATCACGTCGCCGATGACAACGCCTCCGCGCGGAAGCGAAATGACGACCGCCGACTCCCCTTTCAAGAGCGTACGGAGCCGCGGAAGCAGCTTGGCAGCCGCTTCAACGCGTCCGTGATAGCGGAGGAATCTCATATGCGATGTTTCTTTTCGACGGCCGCGAGCAATTCCGAAGGAGCGTAGTGGCTCTTGGTAATTTCATCCTCCGTCACGATCACTTCCCCCACTTCGGCTTCCGAAGGATCATTGCCAAAACGGACCAACCATCCATGCACGCTAAGGCAGATGCCGGCCATTTCGCGCCAGGGCGCAGAGACGCCGGCGAGCAGGATTTTGCCCTTCACCGGCAACACCGTGGAAGCGGCGATCGCCTCATCGATCTTGCGGCGTTCTCCGGCATCCGTCGGAGAAACGTAAAAGGCGCGCAAAAATTCAAGGCATGTTTTCGGCACGTCCCTCAATCGCGCGCGCAGCGGCTCGCTGACGGGCAGATCGGCGGGATAATGCAGATGAAAGGCGTGAACCAATTTTCCGATGCGCTCGCGCTGGGCCGTCGGCACGTCGCGATGATGTTCGAGTCGTCGGACTTCGAACGCTTCGGCCTCGGTTCCCTCCCGAAGCGCTGCGGTCAGAATACGCATGCCGGATGCATCACCAAGCTTGAGCAGCGTGATGGCCGAAACCAATCGTGTCGCCGCGTCGGAAGATTCCAATGCGGCCAAAGGCGCGTTCCGACGGTCTTTCAAACGCAAGGCTCCGACGAGATACAAGCCTTGCCGTCGTTCGACCGACGCGTCCGGCGCCGACAACAGCCGCGCAAGCGCCACTTCAAGCAGGTTGCGTTCCCATGGGAATTGCCAGAGCGAAGCAATCGCCTGCGCGCGCAAGACAGGATCAGGATCCAACAAGAACGGCTTGGCATGATCGATGATGGACGGGTCGGTGAAAACGCGCAGGCAACGGAGCGTGCTGTGCCGCACGTTTCTCGAATCATGCTGGAGCAGCGACAGAAGGAACGGGATGATGTTTGGATCGCGCAAGGCGACCAGCGCTTCGATCATGCCGTTCAAAATGTCCGGCTCCGTCTCGCGTGCGAAGGCTCGATGCATCTCCTCGATCAACATGAAGCGCGAGAAACCGCTTTCATAGAGATGATCGGGGTGATACTGAAATGCCGCGGCGGTCCGCACGGCTTCCTCTCTGATACGCGCGTCATCGTGCGTGAGGAAGTGGCTTACGATGCGCAAGGTCGATGCGTCGCGGATCGCGCCGAGCGTCCGAAGTGCGGCCGCTCGCAGAGCCGCCGGCTCGGTTTCGTTGCGCAGCACTTCCAGCACGGCGCCGAGGCGGCGTTCCTGCAGGAAGCGGAATTCAGCCATGGATTCCATCGCGCGCAAACGCGTCTTGAAGTCACCGGTCTCCAAACTGGCCAACAGGAGTCCGGGGTAGCGGGCGCGCAGGCGGACGGTCAATGCGAATCTGATGACCAAAAGAACCATGACCGCAACAGCGACGGATCGGACGATGGCGGTCGTGCTGCCGACGGTCAGTATGGAAATGAGGAGTACGAGCAGGCTGCCGGACAGATCCCCGATCACTGTGACCGGTCCGTCCAGCCAGGACCAGGCCAGATTGCGCCGCCAATCGTTCAAGTTCCCAAGCATGGCTCGAAAGGATGTTTGCTGAAGCGGCACGAACAGGTCGCGGATAAAAACGACGCCGACAATGAACGGCAGCACCGGCGAAACGAACATGCCGACGGTGCCGGCGGCCACCATCGCCGGCGGAACAAAAAGGCTGTTGGTCAGTCCGAAGCGGACCAGCACGGCGCGATGAAGGCTGTTGAACACAATGATGCTTCCAACGCTCAACGCCGCCATGTAGATTCCGATGAAGCCCGCCAGCGCCGGCTCGCTTTGAAAACGCGCGTCGGCCACCGCCGCGAAGGCGAACTGAAAGAGTCGTCCGAAGACCATGGAAAGGCCGATGATCACTGCCAAGAGCTTGAGATATCCGCGGAACGTCGCTTCCTTGGATACGTCCGGCTGGCGCCAACCCGAAGCCCAGGCTGTAACGCGACTCGCCGCGCTTTCGACTTGATACCTTGTGCCATGACGCCTTGATCTGTTGAACAAGGCGAAGCAGAAAACGGAAGCAACGACGAGCAGTATAGGGACGGAGAAAAAAGTGATGGTGGGCGCGGTGAATCCGCCGAAACCCGCGAGCAGGAGCCCTCCGGAACAGAGTCCCAAGATCACGGCGCTGGAAAGCAGAAAATCGAGGCGCGAGAATTGTTCTGAATTGAAAATTTCAGCGGCGAATACCCGGAGCTTGGCCGTAGCAACGTCCGCGCCGGACGTGCCGATCAATGTACCCAGACCGGCGAACGCGACGAGGCTGACCGTTCCGGTTCCCGAGCCGAAGCGGGATTGCAGCGCCGCGAAAACAGCGCCGCCCACGACGGCCGCGATCGCCAAGGCCGTCGACTGCGTGACGGCTCTGAACCGACGAAGCGGCTTCAGCGTCAGCCAGGCGCCGAAAAGGCCCGTGACCGCGTTCAGCAAGAAAAAAACCGGCAGATAGCCGATCCCAAGACGCTTGATGATGAATGATTGCACAATACCGAGCAACACCGCCGACGTCGCTGCCAGGAAAAACAAGCCTCCGCACAGCAAGCCCATCCACGCGCGTTCATCCTGTTCGATTCGGAACCATCGGCTCTGCCCGCTCATAGCGTCTTTTTTTCATTAGCGACAAAAGCGCGCCTAAAAGCGAGCTCTTGTCGTTCTTTGATGACAGCTGAATGACCAAAAGAGGCTATCTCTTCTTTTTTTTGTTCGAAGCGATCCTGCCGCTCGAACGCTTGTTCGAAGCGAGCCTTCGTGCCGGTTTCTTACTCATTGCCATACAGCCACCTCCTTTCGATTCTCTATGTGTAGAATCCCGTTCCTGTTTCATTCTATCACACCCTATGGTCGCAGCAGAGGCTTTACCGGGCCGATACTGGCCACATACCACGGCTTCTTCCAGAACATCATCCAAGCGAGCCACTGCACGGTCTCGAGCGACGTCGTATTGATGGTCTTCCAGGTTTCCTGCAGTTGGACGAGCCGACCGCCGATCAAGACGTGTTTGAGATAATGAGCGGCGAGCTCTTCGTGATCGTCGCGGATCGAGGCCAGTTCGCTGAACAGCACCGCTTTGGCCGACTTGAGTTCCGTGGGAGTGATTTTCACTTCGACGATCTTCCGCATCTCGTCGAGAATATCGCTGAAGACCTTGCGGACATGTCCGGCGCTGGCCGACGTGCAGACGGCCATGTGGCCTGCATCCGAGTAATAATCGCAGCTGGCGAAAATGTCGTACACGAGACCTTCTTTCTCACGCACGCGGTTGTAGAGCCTGCTCGAGGTCGCTCCTCCGAAGACCTGGCGCAGCAGCTCTTGAGGGACCATGAGCGGAGAACCCATGTTCACGCCGGGGACACCGATCATCATGGTCGTCAATTTATCCCCGCTTGCGCGATGCCTCGCGCGCAGGCGCGTCTTGCCGCGATGGAACGGCTTCCATGCACGACTCTTTCCTTCGGGGACCTGCGAGAAAATCTTCACGGCCTGCTTCTGCAGTTTGCGCATGTCGCCGCCGCCGACGATCGCGACCGCCATCCGTCGTCCGGCGTACCATGTACGTACATAGTTCTGGACCTTCTGGCGGGTCAATGACCGCACGGTGCGCAAGCTGCCGCCAATGTCCCATCCGAGCGGCTGGTGCTGGTACATCAAGTCTTCGAAGAGGATTTCGACGTACGAATCATCCTGCTGATGCGAACGGAACAGCTCCTCGAACACGACGCGTTTCTCACGCTCGAATTCCTTTTCCAAAAACCGCGGATGCAGAACGATGTCGGAAAGGATCGCGATTGCAGCCTCGGCGTGCTTGATCGGCGCGCTCACCGTGTAATAGGTGTATTCCATGTTGGTCGAGGCGTTGTAGTACGCCCCGATTGCGGCCAGCGCGGCGTTCAGTTCCGCGGACGTGGCGTACTGCTGGCTGCTTTTGAAAATTTGGTGTTCGACGAGATGCGAAATGCCGCGTTCGTCCGGCCGTTCGGATCGGGCCCCTGTTTTGACAGCGATGACGGCCGTGGTCAATTCGCTGTCGGGCAAGGACGCCGTCACGAGACGGAGACTGTTCGGCAATACGGAAAGCTTGGCGCGTGGCAGCATAGACAGTTCAGTTTCAGATGTGGGAGACGACCCAGCCGACGGTCAGATCGACAGCCTTTTCGAGCGCGCCTGGTTCTTCGAAGACATGCGTCGCGCCGGCGACGAGTTCAAAAGTTTTTTCGCACGAAAGCCGTTCAAACGGCGCGCGGCTGGCTTCGATGACTTCGAGATCATTTCCGCCGATGATGAAGGTCGTGGGGGCTTGAACGTCCTTGATCCGATCCTGATCGGCCAAGTCGGGGCGGCCGCCGCGCGAAACGACGAAGGCCATGTCGCCACCAAGCGTCGCTGCTGCATTCAAAGCGGCGGCGGCACCGGTCGACGCGCCGACGAAACCGATTTTCATCCCTTTCGTCGACGGTTGCGCCATCACCCAACGAGCCGCCGCGATCAAGCGCAAAGAAAGCCGATCGATATCGAAGACATTCTCGCGATATTCTTGCTTCTCTTCCGGCGTGAGCAGATCGAACAGCAACGTGGCCACGCCTTCGCGATTGAGCGCGTCAGCGGTCAACCCATTGCGCGGGCTTTTGCGATCACTGCCGGCGCCATGCGCGAAGACGGCGACCGCGCGGGCACCCTCGGGCATGCGGAGCTCGCCTTCGAGTTCCGCGCCGTGCACCGGGATCAAAACGGATTCGGTGCGCGTCATGGCTTCGGATGAATTTTCACGGCGCCGAGCAATGCCGGCGCGGAGGAGCATATTTCCACGCCCAGGCGGCGCATCGACGGCGGCAACGACACCGTGTCGCTGACCAGCACGGCTTCGAAACGACCCTCACGGATATTGCGCGCGATATCGCCGGAAAAGACACCGTGCGTCGCGCAGAGATACACCTGTGTGACGACGCCAACGCCCCGAAGAAGTTTGGCTGCTTCAAGAACCGTGCCGCCGGTGTCGACCATGTCGTCAACGAGTACGACGGTCGAAGCCGTTAAGCTCCCATGCAGGCGCTTGGCTTTCGCTCCGTTACGGCCCCGTTCTTTTTCGATCCACAGCACGGGCAATTTCGATCCCACGGCCTTGGCGAAGTCGGCGGCGCGATCGCGGGCGCCGCGATCAGGCGCAACAACCTGCACCGAAATGCCGCGGATGCGCGAACGCAGTGCGGCGGCGAGCGACGGGATCACGGACGCGCTGACCACAGGGATCGGACTGCCCGCGAGAGCCTTGGAGCTGTGAATATCCACAGTGACGACACGCTGGGCGCCCGCCGCGGCGCAAAGTTTCAGCAGACAGGCGGCAGACAGAGGATCACCGGGGTTGAGCATGCGGTCCTGGCGCCCGTACGCCAAATACGGAACGAGGAGCGTCAACCGCTCCGCGCCGTTCCGACGAAGCGTATCGATGAGCATGAGCGTTCGGAAGACGTCGTCGTTGCCCGGCGTGAAACGGCCGATCACGACGACGTCGCTTCCAACTCGCGTGACGTGCACGTACGCTTCGCCGTTAGAAAAAATCTTCCAGCTCGCCAGATTGGACCTCGAACCGGAAATGACAGAGAGAAGACGGCGCTCAAGCGGCGTGGACTCTGGAAGCGCGTAGGCGTGCACAGTGACCCAGCTTACTTTTTAACGGTTAGATTTTAGGCGCCACGTTCGGCGCAACGGGCATGGAGGCCGAATGTTCTTTTATCATTTTTTTCGTGCAGCGTGCATCGAGACTGTAGGCACCGCCGCCGCCGAGCATGAGGGTCAGCGAACCTCCGAGCAGCAACGCTTCAAGTTCCATACCTTTCCAGCTCGCAAGGCCTTTGGCGGCAAGAATCGCCACGACCATGTTGATCGCGAGCGCCAAGCCGAAGAAACGGACA
>CAYFZV010000028.1:0-10774 GCA_964347735.1 uncultured Gammaproteobacteria bacterium | reverse complement strand
TTCTTCCACGACGGTGATCGAAGATGCCGTGAGAATGATCAGGATCCATTCTCCGATATCGAGTGCGGTCGTACGCAGGAACTTCTGCATGAACGGGTGGTAGACGGCCAGGAGTTGCAGCAGGATCACGAGTACCGTCGCGCCGAGCACGTAGGGGTTCGACCAAAGGCCGATCTTGAAGATCGATCTCTTTTCGCTCCGGCAGTTCCACGCGTTGAACCACTGGAAAGCCGCGAGGGTCGTCAGCGTGATGGTCTGGGCTTTGACGAGATCGACGTGCATGTGGCGTGAAAACATCCAGAGCGATCCGATGCTCATCGGTATGGCCATGAGAAGCATGCGCTTCGCCATGAGAGCATCGACGAAAGACGTCGTGGCCCGCGGCTCCTTGAGAAGCCCTTTTTCTTTCGGCTCCATGGCTAGGGAGACGTCCAAAAATCCGTCGGTCACGAAGTTCAGCCAAATGATCTGCGAAGCCAGGACCGGTAACGGGAATCCCAGGACGATCGATCCTGTAATGACCAGAACCTCGCCGAGGCTGGTTGAGAACAAATAGAGGATGACTTTCTTAATCGTCTTATAGATGTTCCGGCCCTCCTCCATGGCGGAAACGATGCTGCCGAAATTGTCATCAAGCAAAACGATGTCCGCAGCTTCCTTCGCAACCTCGGTGCCGATTTTTCCCATAGCGACGCCGAGGTCCGCGGCGACGAGTGGGGGCGCGTCGTTGACGCCGTCGCCCGTCATCGCGATGATTTCGCCCCGCGCCTGATACGCCTGGATGATCCGCAGTTTGTGTTCCGGGGTCACACGGGCAAAAACCGAAACGTTCTCCACGGCTTTCGCAAGCGACTCGGCGTTCATTTCCTCGATCTCAACGCCGGTCAGCACGGAATCGCCCGGAACAAAAATTCCAGCCTCCTCTGCGATGGCGCGGGCCGTGATCCTGTGATCACCGGTAATCATCACGACCTTCACTCCGGCTTCCCTGGCCTTGGCCAAAGCGGGAGCGACTTCCTCACGCAGCACGTCCTTCATGCCCACCAAGCCGACGAAGGTAAGATCTTTCACATCCTCCATCGCCAGCGAGTGCTGCGGAAGAACGCGGGTTGCCACTCCCAGTACCCGCAGACCTTCTTTCGACATGCGCTCGACGGCCCCTTCAATTTCGGTGATCCGATCCGCCCCGAAGTCCACGTTTTTTCCTTCTTGCCATGTGGAAACGCAGGCTTTCATGATCGCTTCCGGCGCACCCACCGCCGTCAGTACGCCTTGGGAACCGTCCGCGTGCAGAACCGCGTGGTATTTCGTGCGGTAGGAAAAAGGAATCTCGGCAAGTTGAGGCGCTTCTTTTTCCAAATCGACTTTTGCGAGCCCGAGTTTTTCGGAAAAAACCAGGAGGGCCGCCTCCGTGGGATCTCCCGAGACCTGCCAAATCTGTTTTTCTTGGGAAAAGGCGACGTGGGCGTTGGCACAAAACGCGGAGATCCGCGCCATGTAGAGGAGTCCGGTTTCCTGCGCGGAAACCGGCTCGCCGTCCAAGAGCGCTTCCCCGCGCGGCTCATAGCCGCTCCCCGTGATCGTAAACATACGGCCGTCGACATGGATCCGGGTGACGGTGAGTTCGTTTTTTGTAATGGTGCCGGTTTTATCGACCGCGATGATGCTGGCTTGGCCCAGCGATTCCACGGCCTGGAGTTTTTTCACGAGCGCGTTCTTTTTGCTCATGCGCCAGACGCCGGTGGCCAGCACGAGCGTAAGGACGATCGGCAGGCCTTCCGGGATGATGGAAACGGAGAGCGACACGACGGTCGTGAACATCTCACGGACGGAGTTTCCGGCCAGCAATCCGCCGACAAACAGTGCGCTGCAGATGATCGTGACGGCGACGATGATCGCAGAAGAAAGCTTGCGCACGTCCCGTTTTACGGGATCTTCGGATTCGATCGTCGCAATTTTTTTGGAAATGGCTCCGATGACCGTGGCGATACCGGTCGCAACGACGACCGCGCTTCCGGAGCCAGCCACGATGTGCGTGGCTTTAAAAAGCATGTTCTTCTGCTCCGCCGTGGAGAGGCCGGGGGCAGGGAACGCCTCGCTGGTCTTGTAGACGGGCTGCGATTCTCCTGTCAGGGAAGCTTCGTCCACGGTAAGACTGGTGGAGGAAATAACCCTGGCATCGGCGGGAATTTTATCGCCCTCGCGCAACAGCAGTACGTCGCCGGCCACGACTTCGGTGTCCGGGATGATCTCCTCGCGCCCATCGCGCAACACCGTGGCTTTGGTTTCAACCAAGCGTTTCAATGAGGCGAGCGTGTTTTGCGCCTTGCCCTCCTGGATCGTGCCGACAACGGCATTGAACAAGAGCACGGAAAAAATAATGACCGCATCCGCGTACTCCCGGATGAACAGGATTAAAACGCAGGCGCCAGCTAGAATGAAAATAAGCGGGCTCTGAAATTGGCGCAAAAAAATCTTCAAAAGGCCGTCCGGCCGTTTTTCCGGCAGCGTATTACTTCCGTATGTCCGTCGTTGTGTCTCGATTTGATCAGCCCGCAATCCTTGCGGAGAACTTTGGAAATGTTGAAGCGCGTGTTCGGGCGTTTGGGCGTACCAAGAAGCGTCAGGCATGGGGGAGCTGAATGGGTATATCTGATTTTTTCAGTATACATCCTCAAGCGGCTTTTCTTTATCCTTGACGTTCCTGCTTTTTTCTGGCATGATCACCGCCGTCATTCAGACCCGCCACGGCTCGGTTCAGCCGGCTCTTTCAGGAGATAGAATGCAGCAGTGTATCGGTTGCAATTACCGCACGAACGTCCCGGCCCGCATGCAGAAACACAGGGACGCGAGCGGTCACGGGCGCATGGACGCGCGGAGCAAAGATTTCCGCGGCCACATCTCCACCCGGAAGCAACGCAAAAAGAAGTCCGAGACGAAAGCTTTCCTGTGAGAAAGCTTTTTTATTTGGTACATTGAGGCGTAATCACCATTTCCTATGAAAACGCGATTTGCCATCGTCATGTTCGCTTCCGTGCTGGTATTGTCGGGCCAGGGCTGCGGATCTATTTGGGACGAACACACCCTCGGAGACGACTACAACAACGACTCCTTCAACGAAAGTTACCGGAATCAAATGGAGGCCGAAATACGCCGGTCCCAGGAGGAGAAAGCGAAAGCCGCACAGCAGCCGAGGCGCGCGCCGACCGGTTCCTATTCTGAACTTGCAGGCAAAACACCCGACGAGATCCGTTGGATGGCGCCACTCTTCATCCCAGTCCTCACGCTCGACGGCGAGCGCTTTCCCTTCCCTTCAGACCAGTTCACGAAGGCCCAGCCGGATAAGTGCGAGGGGGAGCACTATCACGGCGATGTCGGCTACACCCTTGAGCTGAAGACGGTACATGCACCAGCGGATCCTTGCGGCTTCGGCAACGCCGTTACGCTCGAAGAGGTCGACGCGGAAAAGCTGATCAAGTGGATACAGGGCGGCCCGCAACCGCAGAGGCGCTGAAACAAAAACACCAGCCTGAACAAGGTGGGGTCTCTGCAACGAAAAACACCCGGCGTAACCGGGTGTTTTTCGATGGTAGTCCCAAGGGGAGTCGAACCCCTATTTGCTCCGTGAAAGGGAGCCGTCCTAGCCATTAGACGATGAGACCATGAACAGAGGTAGGATAGGCGAAAAGCTGCGGCGCGTCAAGGCTGTTTTGCGCTCCTTATAAAAATCCCTCATGCCGCTTTAAGGTGGCCGAGGGACACAGAGAGGCGTTCGATGCCTTTGTGGGCGTTGCTTTTGACCGTGCCTTCGCTGACTTGAAGCGCATTCGCCGCTTCAAGGTAGGTGAGCCCGCCGATGTAAATGAGATAGACGGCGGCGGCCTGCTTGGGAGCATGGCCGTCCAGCGCCGTGAGCGCTTCGTGCAGAACGCGGCGTTCTGTAAGATCGTCGGGAAGCGGGGTTTTATCTGGAATCCCATCCTCCTCATCTTCGTAACGCGAGGATTTCATGTCTGGTCGGCGTTTGGTGTGGCGAAGCCAGTTGAGTGCCGCGTTTCTGGCGATGGCACGCATCCATAATCTCGTGCTGCCCGACCTGATCGTATCGACGGCCCTGGCCGTTTTGATCCAGACGTCTTGAAGAACATCTTCGACTTCATCGGGTTGATCCCGAAGAACGCTCCTGATGATTCTTGCGAGGTCAGGACGATAGGAAAGATACAGCCGCGTGATCATTTCGATCTTCGGGTTGGTCATCGCTGCCTCCTCTTGAAAGGTTCGGACTTTCGTTCTATCATCAATTCTTGATCTCGTCAATCCTCCCATGCGCATCCTCGGCATCGAAACATCCTGCGACGAAACGTCCGCCGCCCTGCTCGAGGTGAGCAAGGGCGTTGCTCGGATTGAAAAGCATCTCACGGCTTCGCAGGTCTTGAAGCACGCGGAGTACGGAGGCGTCGTGCCGGAGGTTGCCGCGCGCCTGCACGCCGAAACGCTTCCGCTTTTGATCGACGAGCTCGGTATCACAGCGAAGGATCTCGACGGCATCGCCGTCACGCGCGGTCCGGGGCTTATCACCTCCTTGCGCGTCGGTACCGATTTCGCGCGCGCCCTGGCCTACGGTTGGAACCTCCCGCTCGTCGGCGTGAATCATATCGAAGGCCACATCGCCGCGAATTGGATCGGCAAAAAAGTCGCGTCTGCATACCGTTTTCCGGCGCTCGTCCTCGTCGTCTCCGGCGGCCATACCGAAATCATTTTGATGAAAGGTTTCGGGAAGTACGAGCGTATCGGTTCAACGCTCGACGACGCGGCGGGGGAGGCTTTCGACAAAGTTGCGAAGATGCTCGATCTCGGCTATCCGGGCGGACCGGCCGTTTCGAAGCGCGCGCTTCAAGGCGATGCGGCGAAGTACGCTTTTCCGCGCCCGCTCCTCAACAAGCCGAATTACGATTTCAGTTTTTCCGGCCTGAAAACCGCCGTCCTCTACACGCTCCAGCGCAAGGAAAACTGGTCCGCCCAAGATGTGAACGACATCTGCGCTTCGTTCCAGGCGGCCGTCGTTGAAACACTCGTGCTCAAAACGTTGCGCGCAGCCAAAGCAACAAAGGCGAGGACGATCTTCCTGGCCGGTGGCGTCGCGGCCAATGCGTCGCTGCGTGAAACGCTTTCATCCGCCATCAAGAAAGAACTGCCGAAGGCCGAAGCGGTTATTCCAGATCTCCAGTACTGCACCGACAACGCCGCCATGATCGCCATGGCCGGATATTTTCGACTCTCGAAAAAGAAAAAGGACGCATGGAAAGGCATGGAACCCGATCCGTCCTGGGAACTCGGCATATGAGACAGCGTTTTCTTTCCCACAAACCGGAACAGACGATCCGCGTCGCCAAAGCACTCGCGAAGAGCATGCAAGGCGGCGAAGTGATCGCGCTCCACGGGGATCTCGGCACCGGCAAGACGACGTTCGCGCAAGCCTTCGCCAAAGCGCTCGGCGTCAAGAAACGGGTGCAGAGCCCGACTTTCATTTTGATGCAGGAATACGAATTGAAGCTGCGCGGTCCGATCAAGAAACTGGTGCATGTGGACGCGTACCGTGGAGACGACGTGCAGTTCAAGGCGATCGGCTTGCTCGAATATTTTGAAGATCCTCACGCGGTACTTTTGATCGAATGGGCCGACCGCATTCAGCGGATTTTGCCGAAAAAATTGATCACCGTGCACTTCACCCACCGAGGCGGCGATGAGCGCGAAATTCTTGTCGCGACCTAGGTCGAGGGTTGAACGTTTTGCGGGAGGATGCTAGCGTCAAAATAGGCCTTTCCACCCACGAACCCCAAGGAGTACGTCATGGGCAAGGATACCGTCTGGATTCGCGTTGCGAACCGCGGGTCGTGCCCGCGGAACCGTCTTCTGAACTTCGGCGTTTCTGACGACAAGAAGGTGGTCGATTCGACCAACCCTCACGGGATTTTCAGGTCAGGTGCCAAGATCGCGCCACTGGTTGCGCTTCGGCACGGTCTCGAAATGCGCGTGGTTACCAATGACGCGAAGGGCGGTTATTGCCTGCGTTATGAAGCGCGCGTTTCCGAGGAAGATCCGAGTTTTCGACAGTACGTGATCATCTGCCAGAACAAGGGCGGCGCGACGAAAGAAATTCCGATGCCGTTCAACGTCGACAGTTCTTTCAAGAACTGGAGCGACCCGATCGGCGATGATCCGCTGGCGGAATTCCCGGTCTGGCGCGAAGCGTTCAATAACGCCCGCGGCAATGATGCGAACGGGCCGCTGCTGACGGAGACGGACGTCATCGCCTGGTCGCCTCGCGACCTGCACTGCGTCTACATCCGGAAAACGGCGGACTACGAAGCGATCATGGCCAATTCGGACCGCTACTTCAAGTGGCTTTCCGGCGTGCGGCCGCTGATGTTGATAAACGGAACGGATGGGCGCGTCGCGCTTCGGA
Organism: uncultured Gammaproteobacteria bacterium; assembly: GCA_964347735.1. Lineage (GTDB taxonomy): Bacteria > Patescibacteriota > Patescibacteriia > SG8-24 > DYFX01 > DYFX01. Next base: position 4,308 of record CAYFZV010000028.1, on the reverse strand, counting down.
TCTTTCCAAAGTCCGAAGAGGATGCGACGCGGCTGTTCGCGCACGGCACCCTGGCCTACTGTTCGAAAGCGGGCGCGGACCATGCGCTGTTCGACTACAGCTTCGATATCGAGAATCTGATGGCCGAAGAACGTGTCTTCGCGAACCTCTCCGTCATCTACCAGTGGCTGGGCATCGCTTTGGCGGCGCTGCGTGACAAGACGCTGATCGTGCAACTCCTGGTCGCCATGCAGTGCGGAGATGCGGCGTTCGAAGAGCACGCGCTGTCGTATACGACGCATCTCGAACGTATCGGGGGAGCGGATGCGTGGTCGTCGGTTTGGAAGGAGACATACGGCGACAACGCCGTCATGTCGAATCCGGGCTTCGGCGACGAATACGTCCTCACGACGTTCAATAAAAATCCGATCCTCGTGCTCTCTCCGACGCTCCGCGCGTTTTTGAGACGCTGCGGGGTGCAGGAAGCGAACGACTTCGCGCCGAAGATGATCGAGGGTACGACCTTCAACGTCGTCGAGCTGGATGATGAGGAAAAGAAACGGGCTCGAGACGTGTTCGACGCGATCCGCAAGGAGTACCCGGCCGTAAAGCTCCCGATCTACCCGTACGAGCCGATCGGCAATGCGATGGCGGGTGTTCTCGGCTTTGTGCAAAGAGCCGGTGACGGCGCGTCGCTCGGCATCTATATCCTGAAGAGGATGTACAAATCGACGCGCTGGCTGATGCTCGTGGTGAATCACGAGTATCGTCATGTGCGCACGGATGCGCGGGATCTCACGCTCCGCTTCGAAGATTGCGCCGATCAAGATGAAGCCCGTCTGCTTCTCGAAAAGCACTGGATCACGGACGATACACCGAGCGAGACGGAAATCTCGCTTGAGGAGATCGCGCTTTTCTCGGATGAGCCCGAAAATGCATAAGCCCCCGGCAACGTGCCGAGGGCCTTTTCTTTTTCCTATTCCGCCGCCGCGAGCACTTCTTCGACCGTCGTCAGTCCGTCGAGCGCTTTGAGCAGGCCGTCCTGTGCCATCGTGACCATGCCTTGCTTCACGGCGATGTCCTGCATTTGGTATTCCGAGACATTGCCGGACAGGATGACCTTTTCGATCTCGGGACTCATGGTGAAGATCTCGTAGATACCGACGCGGCCTTTGTAGCCCGAGCCTCCGCAGGCGTCGCAGCCTTTGCCTTTCCAGAACTTCAGATGATCGAGGTCGCGTTTCTCGCCGGAATCCGGAGACAGCGCGCCGAGGATCTCCTTCACTTTCTTCATTTGATCGGCATCAAGCGCCGCTTCCGTTTTGCAGGCCTCATGCATGCGCCGCACGAGACGCTGGCCGATGACGGCGTTGAGCGCTGGTGCCAGCAGGAACGGCTTCACGCCCATCGAGAGGAAACGGGGGATCGCGCCGGCCGCGCTGTTGGTGTGGATCGTCGAGACCATCAGGTGACCGGTCAAAGCGGCTTGGATCGATGTCTCGGCCGTTTCGAGATCGCGGATTTCGCCGACCATGATGACGTCCGGGTCCTGGCGCAGAATCGCGCGCAAACCTTTGGCGAATGTGTAATCCTTCGAGAGATCGATCGGCGATTGGTTGATGCCCTCGAGGCTGTATTCGACCGGATCTTCCAAGGTGATGATCTTGGTGTCGGAGGTGTTCAGTTTTTTCAAAACGGAATACAACGTCGTCGTTTTACCGGAACCTGTCGGACCGGTCGTGATGATCATGCCGTTCGGCCGGGCGATCTCGCGCTTCAACTGCTCGAAGGCTTTGCCGCGGACGCCGAGCTGTTCGAAACCGAGGTCGATCGTCGAAGGACGCAGGAGACGCATCACGACCGACTCTCCGTACGAGGTGGGCACGGTTGAAACACGGACTTCGGTTTTCTTGCCGCTCACGTAGATGGTGAAGCGTCCGTCCTGCGGTATGTTGGTGACGTTGATCTTGAGACTTGAAAACAATTTGATGCGCGAAATGATGCGCGGCCAGACGTCGCGTCCAAGACGGGCCGCGTCCTGGAGGACGCCGTCGATACGATAGCGCACGACGACATCTTTTTCCTCCGCTTCGACGTGCATGTCGGATGCGTCGCCTTTGAGCGCGCCGGCAATGATGATCGTGACGGCGTCGGTGATGTCCGCTCCCTTCAGCAGGTCGCCGAGCTCCTTGTAGGAGCGCATCTTGTCCTGGTATTTCTTGAGATCGTCTTCCGTGATCTCCACGCCTTTCACGATCTTGCGGATTTTCGGCAGCGCGTCGTAGAGCTTGAACGCGTGGCCGAAGCTGTCTTCGGAAATGATGTAGGTTGCGACGTTGGCATGCGCGCGTTCTCCGACCTGATACACGGCTTCTTTCACATCCAGGCGCGAGGGATCGACCGCGCCGACGCGCACTTCGTCGCCCGTCTGCAAAAATACGACCGCACGGAGCGCTTCCGACTGCTCTTTGGCCAGCAGGGTCAGTGCTTCAGGGGCGATCGGGAAACCTCTCAAATTGATGTAGGGAGCGGCGATTAGCGCGCCGCGCTTGGCGGTCTCCCTCTCTTTCGCCTGCAATTCCAGGCTCCGCATTTTCGTCGCAAACTTCGCCTGGGCGTCCGGAGACGAAACGCTCGGCAATCTGTTTTTCTTCAACAGGTCTTCAATTGAGGAATTGCTTTCGGACATTTTAGGCCAGAAGCTTGTGGAACCAACGGGTAATTTTGGAAAGTCCGCCGTGCCCGCGCACGTGCAACTTGTTGAACAGCGAGACCCAGACCGCGTATTGGAACGCAGCGAGGAACGCGCCGACACCGGCCAGGAATACGACGCCGACGAGCGCGGCCAGCGCGGCGACGACCGTGAGCGCGATCGTGCTCTTCAAGAGAGACGCGCCGATGAGGAACGGGATGAATGCGATGGCGGCTGCGCCGGTCACGACGCCGATGCCGAAGGCGGCCAGCAGGTTGATGCCGAACAGGAAGAAGGCCGTTTCGAGACTGATCAGCCAGTACTTCCGGAAGAGCGCGATGGCAGCTTCGATGGCAGCGACGAGCGGGAGGCGCTGGATCGTGATATAGCAGGCGGCGTAGATCGAACTGAATCCGATGATGAGGGTGATGGGGATCAGCAAGACGAATCCCGCGAGATAGGCGAGCACGCTCCAGATGTTCGCGTCGGCCAGGTAGAGGACCGTCAGTGCGAGCAGGAGATAGAAGAACGCCATGATCGCAAGACGCGAGAGGATGTTCAGGAGGAAGAGTGGTCCGAACGTTTCATTGCCGGCAGCGAAGAGCGAGCCGAAACGCGTCTTGCGTCCGCGAGCCGCGTCGCGCACGCCGACGATCAGTCCTCCTTGCGCCGAAACAACGACCCAGACCGCCACGATGGCGAGCGCCAGCGCCGTCAGCCCCACGAGCAGGAGCACGACGAAATTCGCGGCGCCGATGTTCTGCAGGGCTCCGGCGACATTGTTCCAGCCGGGGATGAGCCCGAGCGACGCGAAGCCGCCGAAATCATCGCGCAAGCCGAGGCGCCCGGTGCCTTGGACGAGCAGCTCATAGACGCCGCCGTTGCCGAGGAACGAGACGAAAAATCCCAACACCCACAACGCCTTGTTGGTGCGCACGATGCGCCAGGCATCGGCGAAAATATGACGGTAAAACGTGCCCGATGGTTTCTTGGCGACCCTTCCTCCAAAGAAGTCAAACATAGTGAATAAAGTATAACAGAAAAGAAGCCTTACGGCTTCATATGGATCATTGCCATGTGGATCGCTTGTTTCGTATACGCCTTGCGATCGACACGGCCGTCGGTCAGGAGTCCGATCGCGCCGACAGAGGCTCCGATCTTCGGATCATCGGTGCGGCCGGATTTGTAGAACGCGTCGTTCATCGTCATGCCTTCTTCGAGCATCATTTTCGTGATCTCCGGCGGGCATTCCCAGGCCGATGAAATTCCCGATACGTGTTTCGCACCATCCCAGATCGCGCAGACGCAGACGTCCATGTGCCCTGTTTCCGTGTGGGGCACCTGCATCAGTCCCGACTCAAGGCCGACGCCCAAGCCGCCCTCCTGCCAGGCGTGCTTGGCCCGGTTGATCGCGCCGCGCATCGTTTCATCGAGCGACTTCGGCTGTTCGGAGACGCCGGAGGTAGCTTCGAAACCGATCACTTCAAACGCAGCAAATGCGGGATAGTCCGCGAGCGTCTCGCGGACGGCATCGACTTTGGCAGGATTGAGCGAACCGACGAAGATTTTCATGCGGATATCTTAATGGAATGGAGAGGAGCGTCAAGGATTGACAAAGTCGAGCGTGTCCGTCATGC
>CAYFZV010000027.1:0-10920 GCA_964347735.1 uncultured Gammaproteobacteria bacterium | reverse complement strand
GATGCGGGCGGCGCTATGAGCGTCGTGACCGTAAAGGTTATCCCCAAAAGTGGTCGGCTCCAGCTTAAATTTGATGGCGATACGCTTAAAGTTTGGCTCAAATCCGCTCCGGAGGATGGCAAAGCAAATGCAGAATTAGTGCGAATACTAGCAAAGAAATTTAAGATTCCGCGCACTGATATTCAAATCGTACGCGGATTATCCTCAAGAAATAAGAATGTGGATATCACGGGGATAAGTCTGGAAGAAATGAAAAAGACCCTTGTCTAAAGGGTCTTTTTCTTCGGTTCGGGGACCGGATCGAGTCCCGCCTGACTCCAAGGGTGGCAACGCAGAATCCTTCTGACCGTCAGGACCCATCCTGCCAGGAACCCATGCTTTCCGAACGCCTGATACGCGTATTCGGAGCAGGTGGGGTAGAACTTGCAGTAACCATTGGGGTACAGGAAGCGGAGAGGCCCGTGATCGAGTGAAAGCGTCTTTTGGTAGAGCCTGATCAAGAGTTGCGCTAAACGCTTCATGGAAGCAACTGAAGCTTCTTGAGGCAAGACAGTACTTGCGCCTCCAACTCCGAAAATTCCAGATCCAACGCCCTGGTTTGCGTCATGATCATGACATCGTAACCAGGTTTGATCGTCGGCAGATGTTTCTTGAGGATTTCGCGTATGCGGCGCCGCAGGAGGTTCCGTTTCACCGCTCTCTTATGAACTTTGATGCCGACAACAACGCCAAAACGAGAATGCGGGAGAGCATTCTCCCGCACTTTCATGCTCACAGCCTTCGAAAAGGCGCTTTTTTTGCTCCGCGCGAGCAAGGAGAAGTCTTTCTCCTGCTTCAAGCGGTTGGTGGCCGGAAGCATGACGTCGCGTCTTACTTCTTTCCCATGCGCTTCACCGAGACGCGCTTGCGGCCCTTCAGTGTGCGGCGCTTGAGGACGTTGCGGCCGGCTTTGGTGCGCATGCGCTTCCGGTAGCCATGGACCTTGCTATACTTTCGCTTCTTCGGCTGATAGGTGCGTTTCGGCATATTTCGCTAATATTAGCCACATTATAAAATCCACTGGTGTGGATGAGTGGGAAGTTATCAACAGGTTACCAACACTTTTGTTTTTTGTGAAGGATTTGTGGGGATAGTTGCCCACCTGTGGATGATGTTGTAGGCTTTGATCAGTGTTTTTTAATCTCATCCGCGTATGACCACGCACGAGCTGTGGCAAGCCGCCCTTGGCGAGCTTGAACTGTCCTTGTCGAAAGCGAACTACACGACCTGGTTCCGTAACACCTTTATTTCGACATTCGACGATGCTCGTATCGTGGTTTCCGTACCGAATACGTTCACGAAAGCGTGGTTGGAGAAAAAATATCATGTCGCGATCCTGAAAGCGTTGCAAAACGTGGCCAAGGATGGCGTGCGTGAGGTCCATTACAAGGTTGAGCTGAAACCGTCGGCCCCGCAGGAGATCATCGCCCCGATCGGTCTTTCCGCGACGTCCGCCGCCGTGGCTTCCGCCCAAGCAACCGTCGCACATGAAGAAGAGGCTAACGAGGTCACCAAGGATTTCAGTTTGAATCCTCGCTATACGTTCGAGCACTTCATTGTCGGCAAGACAAACGAGTTGGCGCACGCCGCCGCGCTCGCCGTCACCGAAAAACCCGGCCGTTACAACCCGCTTTTCGTCTACGGAGGCGTCGGTCTCGGAAAAACCCACCTTTTGCAGGCCATCGGCCACAAAATGGTCGAGATGAACCCCCGCACAAAGGTGCTCTACGTCACCTGCGAGCGCTTCACCAACGAATTCATTCATGCCGTCCGTAACGGACGCGGCAAGGAATTCAAGGACACATACCGCGGGCTCGACCTCCTTTTGGTCGACGACATCCAATTCATCACCGGAAAAGAAGGTACGCAGGAGGAGTTTTTTCATACCTTCAACGCCCTGCACCAGTCCAACAAGCAGATCATCATGAGCTCGGACCGGCCGCCGAAAGCCATCCAAGGCATCGAACAGCGTCTCGTTTCCCGCTTCGAATGGGGCATGATGGTCGACATCAGCGTGCCGGACCTCGAAACTCGTGTCGCTATTTTGGAATCGAAGTGCAAGGAAAAGCGGCATGAATTGAGCCGCGAGATCCTCTCGTACGTCGCCAGCGCGATCCAGTCGAACGTGCGCGAACTCGAGGGCACACTCAACAAAATCATTGCCTACCATCAGTTCAAGAACGTGAAAGCGAGCTTGGAGTCGGTGCGCGACCTCGTTTCGACGATGAACAACGCGGCCGGCAGCAAGAAAAACCTCACGCCGAAAGATCTTCTTGATACCGTCGCCACCTACTTCGACATCGCCGTGCCGGATTTGCTTGGAAAGTGCCGTGAAAAGCGCCTTTCTTTCCCTCGTCAGATCATCATGTATCTCATGCGCGAAGAATTGAGCTCTTCGTACCCTTCCATCGGAAAAATGATCGGCGGCCGCGACCACACGACCGCGATCCATGCCTACACGAAGATCGCTTCCGATCTTCAAGAGGACGAGAAGCTCCGCCATGACCTTTCTCTCATCCGTCAGAGGCTCTATAGCGCGGCAAACTAGTTGGGGACAGGCTGTGGGGTGACAGGGGTGAATCCCGTGGACGATAGGTGCACGGTGTACCGATCCTCCACAGGCCTTTTCCGAAGACGCGGATTCCCCCACCTATCCTCCACAGGCGGTGCACGTACCGTACCCAAAGTATCCACCGGCGTTTTCCCGTTCTGTTGATTGGCGTATTCCGCCGTTTCGACCGGTAAAAAACGGGTTATCCACGCGCTTACTGTTACTCCTGTCCATATCTATATATTTTCTAAACCAAAAGAATGAAGTTCTCCTGCACGCAGGAAAACCTGAAACGCGGACTCATGGCGACAGGATACGTCGCCGGAAGGAACGTGAACCTGCCGATCTTGAATAATGTCCTTATCAAGATCGAAGCTTCGTCGATCCAATTGATTTCGACGAACTTGGAAATCGCCGTACGTTGCATCATTCGCGGAAAAGTCGATGAAGGCGGAGAATACACAGTCCCTTCCAAGCTTTTCATGGAGTACGTGAACTTGTTGCCGGATGATCGCATCGATCTTGAGACCAGCGAGAGTTTTCTCAAGGTTGCCTGTCGCAAGAACGCAACGAAAATTAAAGGCATTCAAGCTTCGGAGTTTCCGTTGATCCCGACGGTGGACCGCCAAAAGACTCTGTATATCTCGGGAACGGTGTTGAAACGTGCGCTTGGGCAAGTGAATTTCGCGATCTCATCGATTGAGTCTCGCCCGGAACTGACAGGTGCCCTGTTTAACGTGAACCCCTCGTTCTCCCCAGAATCTCTTGTTATTGCGGCGACGGATAGCTATCGCCTTTCGGAAAAAACAATCTCGCTCGAGGTGAAAAACGGAAAAACATCTTCAAAAGAAAGCTTTTCCTTTGTGGTACCCGGTAAATCATTGCAGGAAATGGTTCGCATCCTGGCGCTTTTCAAAGAAAGCGAGCTTGAGGCCGAACCGGTTGAAATCGCGTTCGGTGAAGGCCAGGTCGCGTTCAGTTTCGGCGACGTCGAATTGATTTCCCGTCTCGTTGACGGCCGATATCCGGAGTATCGCCCCATCATCCCTGAAAAGCATGTCTCGGAGGTCGTCTTTCGTCGCGCTGATGCCGTCCAGGCGGTCAAAGGCGCGTCGCTGTTCGCCCGCGCGGGTCTCCAAGACGTCCACTTCAAGCTGGACCCTGCAGAGGGACTGATCGTTTCTTCGAGCGAAGGCCAGATGGGTAAGAACGACAGCACGGTCGAGGCCGAAGTTTCCGGGCCCGTGAACTCCATCGTGCTCAACTACCGGTATTTCCTGGATGGTCTCTCTGCGCTCGAGACCCCCAAGGCGCGCATGAGGATCATCGATGCGATGAACGCCTGCATGCTGGTGGCCGACGGCGTATCAGAAAAGGAGAAATTCCTGTATATCGTGATGCCGATCAAGCAGTGACAAAAAATCCTCCTGAATGTTCAGGAGGATTTTTTGTTTCAGTTTTTGATCGTCACGATAGATCCGTTGAATTCTTTGATCTCGCCGTTCGGTAAGGTGATGATCATTTTCAGGCGGTATGTACCGGGAGCAGGCGCAGTATCCCAGGAAACGGAGACGCCGTTGGTTGAGGGGCGCGCGAGAGAGCCGATTGAGATCGGCGTACCCGCACCTTCTGTGGCAGTCGCGACAATCTCGGCTTTTATCACGCCGACTTTTTCCGAGACAGCGGCGTCGATGACGATTGGGAATACGCTCGTGCGATACGTCGCGTCCACGGACGGACGCAGCCACATGACTTCGAGCGGAGAGCCGTCTGACGTCACATTGATCGTGATATCTTGGCCGCCGGCATTTTCGATGTCATCGAACGCGGTCGCACGCAGCGTGTAGAAACCTTTTCCGAACGTCGATGGCAGCGTAATCGCTCCGTCCCACGGAAACGATGTAGCCGTCGCGACTTTGTATCCGTCGATCGTGTATTCGACACGGCGTACGCCGCGCGGAGAGACAGCTTGGATGTGGGCCACGAAACTGCGGTCGGAGATCACGGCATTGTCCGACGGCGCATTGAAGACAACGGTCGGCGGCGGTTGTCCTGTATGTACGTCGTCCGTTTCAGTCGGCGGAGGTTCGGTCGTAATCCAATTGTTGCGCAGGGCCCAATCCGCGACGCCGGCTTCCCATGCGGGTTCCTGCGGATCGTCCTGCGGATTCGAAGGATACGGTCCGCGCGGATCGTCTTTGTTCACGTAGTAGAGAATGTCGTGCGCTTGCCTGTAGATGCGTTCCTCGATGGCTGACGGCGGCGTGTTTTCATTCGCCAATTTTCCGGAGAAGATATCGATCTTCACGCGCACTTCTCCGGCTTGTCCGTCGAGCACCGGTTTACCCGTCGTAATCGGTTGTGGTTCCGTAAATGATTCCGGCGTGCTTCCGGCGAGGGCCTTCTTCATGAAAGATTGCCAGATTGGCGCGGCGATGCGGCTGCCGTCAGCTCTGCTCTTCATCTCCGTCGCGTCGCTGTTGCCGACCCAGACGCCGGCTGCAAGATTCGGCGTGTAGCCAACTGTCCACGCGTCGATGAATTTGTTCGTCGTACCGGTTTTTGCGGCGACTTGCCGATCGGGCAATGTCAGAAAGTTTTTCTCGCCGAAGATGTACGCGCGGTTTCCGTTGTCGGAAAGAATGTTGTTGATGTTGCGCGCCGTTTCGACGGACATTACGTTTTCGCGCGGCTGATCCTGCCACTCCTGAAGCATCTCCCCGGCCGCGTCCTGCACTTTCAGAATGTACGAAGGTGCGCGATACGTGCCCTCCGCTGCGAACGCGCCGAAGGCCGCGACGTGTTCGACAAGCTTCACTTCCGCGCCGCCGAGCACAAGCGACAAGCCGAAACGGCTGCGGTCCTTGAGCGTGGAATACCCGAGCGCTTCCGCGAAGTCGATCGAGCGGTCGATGCCGGTCAGATACAACGTTTTCACGGCCGGGATGTTGAGCGAGCCGCCGAGAGCTTTCGATATTGTAATCGGTCCGCGTTCGCCCATGTCATAGTTGTGCGGCGTGTACGGAGCGCCGCTGTCCGTCGGAAAATGCGTGGTGACATCGAAGAGAACCGTGTTGGGGGTGTAGCCTTTTTCGAAGGCGGCGGCATAGACGATCGGCTTGAACGACGAACCCGGTTGGCGCGAGCGGAGTGCGACGTTCACGTTGCCGTCGATCGTCTCGTCGAAATAATCGGCGGAACCGACGAGCGCGAGTACTTGTCCTGTCTTCGGGTCTTCGGCAACCAAGGATGCGTTCGTGCCGCCGCTTTTCTTCACGGCGTCCATGCCGTCTTTGACGGCTTCTTCCGCGAATTTCTGCTTGTCGTAATCAAGCGTGGTGATCACGTTCAATCCGCCCGCTTCAACTTGTTTTTCTCCGTACGTCTCCGACAACATTTCCTTCACGTGCAGGACGAAGTGCGGAGCCTCAATTGCATCGCGGCGCAGCTTCACGTGCGCGAGCACGTCCTCGGCTTTCGCCGCGTCGACGGCTTCTTGCGTCATGTAGCCTTGTTCGCTCATGCCGTCGAGAATGAAATTTTTCCACCACGTGAGTTCCTCCGTATGCGAGCCGTACGGCGAAAGACGCGACGGCGCTTTGTTGAGAGCGGCAAGCAGCGCGCCTTCGGCCGCGTCGAGTTCCTTCGCACTCTTGCCGAAGTACGTCTGCGACGCCGCTTCGATGCCGTACGAGGTCGAGCCGTACGGAATCTCGTTGAAGTACATTTTCAAAATCTCCTCCTTGGAAAACTTGCGCTCGATCTGATACGCAAGAATAATTTCTTTCGCCTTGCGCGTGAGCGCGCGCTCGTTGGTGAGAATTGCGTTCTTCACGAGTTGCTGCGTGATCGTCGACGTACCTTCGACGCGTCCGCGTCGGAAGGATTGCATGACCGCGCGGAACAAGCTCTTCAGCTGCACGCCTTTGTGCTGATAGAAATTTTTGTCCTCCGAAACGATCGCCGCCTTGATCGCAAGGGGCGAGATCTGATCGAGTTCGACCAGCGTGCGCTTCTGATCTCCGTGGATTTCGTACAAAAGATGTTCTCCGCTCCGGTCCCAGATTTTTGTCGACTTTTCGACCTGACGGGTCAGGAGGCGGTTCGGGTCCGGTAAATCGCGGCTGACCCAGGCGAACAACAAGGCAACACCAAGCACCCCGGCCAAAAAACCGACAACGGCAAGGGTACCGATCACGCGCAGAGCCTTCTGGATCTGGCGATGACGGGTCAAAGACGGCCCTCCGGTCAGGGCGGAAACGAATGGGACCCTCTGCATGATGGAGGGCTTGTCTTCACTCGAGCTCTTACCGAAAAACGGCCTGGATTTTGGGCGATAGGACATGGGCTTGCGTTCAATGAATGGCACCTAGTAAGGTATCGCCTTCCGGGCCTGAAATCAAGCGCCGGGCATTGACAAAACCCCCGTTTTGTGGTATCTTTGCCCGTCGACTGCTACTGCGGTCGATTTGGTTTCTAGGCCAATATTAGCAAAAAATATGAAATTGATCCAAAACAAGGCCCATCCCATGCTCAACGGCCTTAAAATTGGTCTTTCCATGCTTCTGGCCTTTACCCTCTTGTCCTCGACGATCCATCCTCAACAGGCTTACGCCGCTTCCACGGAATCGGTAACGGCCTTGTTCGAGATCGACCGGCCGATGGTGCCGGAGGAACCCGAAACCTTTTCGACCGTCCAGGAAGCCCTGCTTAAGGTCTGTGAAGACCGTGGATATGACGAAGCCTGTGCCAAGCACCTGCTCGGCATGGTCATGCAGGAATCCGTGGGTAAAGCCACCGCTGTCGGTGACCAAGGTCACGCGCACGGTTGGTTCCAGATCCATGACCTCTACAATCCTGACGTGAAGCGCAAATGCGCGCAGGACCTCGTGTGTTCCGCCGAATGGACGCTGAACCGCCTTGAAAAGAAGGGCTACGGCAGGAATACGGCTTGGAACAACTGGGCGATTTGGTGCCACAACGGTTGCGGCATCAATAAGAACTACGTGCCCAACGTTCTGCGCAAGGGCAAAGTCCATTGGGACACCCCGATCGCGATCGTAACCGCCGAAGAACACCGCCAACTCGCGCTGAAATAAGCGCCGATAAAACCCCGACGCTGCACGTCGGGGTTTTGCGTGCTATACTTTCGTCGATATGCGCCTGAGGAGGAAACAGGTCATTCCAGAGCGGCACACGGAATTTTCACCGTTGCTTTTTGACGTGCTGTTCGGACTTTTGATTTTTTTGGCGGTGAACGCCTTGTTCGACGTCCGTGGCGTTCAATCGCTCTTCCTCATGCTGGCTTCGATCGCAGTCATCGTGCACTGGTGGTTGAAATACAAAGCGGCTGATGAAACCTACGGGCTTGAAGTTGGAAATTCGACGATCGACCTTCTCTTCGGCTTGATCGAGATCGTGCTCTTGCAATCGGCCGTCATGGCCGCTGCGCGCGGGGAAGCGCTGCATGCGATCTTCTATTTCAGCTTGCCGATGTTGATCGAATCCGTATGGGCGCTGATCTGGCGTTTCTGCGGCACCTGGCAAAGAACCAGTCGTGAGCGCGTGAAGTACATGGAACAGCAATTGGAATCGACGATCTTCCTGAACTTCGGTGCCGCCGCTGCGATCGGCGCTTTGATCGCGAATGCACCACTTCTCACAGCAGCCCAACTTGTCGGTGGTTTCGCCACCATCTACGTGCTCTATGCAGTGCTCGCTTCCTACTGGGAATTGGTCGACATTCGCCTCTTCTAGCCCCTTTACAGGGCCAGCTTCCCGCCTTATAGTTCGACCGTTCAGGGCGCCGTCGCCAAGTGGTAAGGCAAGGGTCTGCAAAACCCTCATCAGCGGTTCAAATCCGCTCGGCGCCTCCATGTGAAACGCTCCCCAATCGGGAGCGTTTTTCTTGCCCGAATGCTTGATTTTTGAAAGGATGGCGTTATGAAAAACCAGTTCGTCATTATCGACGGGAACGCCGTGCTGCATCGCGCCTGGCATGCCATGCCGCCACTCACCACCAAAGACGGGCGCGTAGTTTCGGCCGCGTACGGCTTCACTGTGATGCTGATGAAAGTGCTGAAAGATCTGAAACCTTCGCACTTCGCAGTTACGTTCGATCTTCCGGGCAGCACGTTCCGCCATGAGGCCTTCGCCGCGTACAAAGCGCATCGCGTCGAACAGCCGGACGAACTGTACGCGCAAATACCGATGGTCAAAGACGTACTCGCCGGCTTCCACATTCCGGTTTTTGAAATGCCGGGCTTCGAGGCGGACGACGTGATCGGCACCTTGGCGAAAAAAGCGCCGAAGGATACCGAGGTCATTATCGTGACCGGCGACCGCGATACGCTCCAACTCGTCGACGAACGGACGCGCGTCTACACGCAGCGCAAAGGCATGTCCGACATCGTGATCTACGACGAAGCCGCTGTGCGCGCACGTTACGGCCTCGATCCCGTGCAGATGATCGATTACAAAGCGATGTGCGGCGATCCGTCCGACAACCTGCCGGGCTTGAAAGGCATCGGCGAAAAAGGCGCGACGGAACTTCTCAAGAAATACGGAACGATTGAGAAAATGTACGATGCGGTTAAAAAATCGCCGAACGATTTCAAGCCCCGCACGCTGCAGGCGCTGATCGACGGCGAAAAAGACGTTCCGCTTTCGAAAATGATGACGACGATCGTGCGCGACTTGCCGATCGATTTTTCACTGGCGAAGACGAAAGTCCAACCGCCTGACATCGAAAAACTCCGCGCGATTTTCCAGGATCTGGAATTCCGCACGCTTCTGCCGAAAGTCGAAAAGGATTTTGGCGTGAAAAAGCCGGCGGAGAAAAAAACGAAGACCGGAACGGAAAGCGCAAAAAAGGAAAAAAAATCTCCGGCCGCGCGGGTCGAGGCGCTTGATGATACAGAGTTTGCCGCGCTCTTCAAGGACGCGAAGCGCTTGGCGTTTCGATGCAGTTACGATGGCAACGATCGTATCGCGCCGAAGTGGGCGGCGATCGCGGCGTATGACGGTACGCATTCTGCGGTGTGGCGTTCCGAAGACGGTACTCTTTCAAAAGCGATTCTCGAGCTGCTCGCGCTTGAAAACGCGAAGATCGGCCACAACGTCAAAGAGGATTTGGTCGCGCTGCTTTCGTCCGGTGCTGCACTTGGCGGCACGCATGAAGATGTGATGCTCCTCTCGTATCTTCTGAACCCCGGTAGCCGCGCGCATGATTTGGCAGCGCTCGTATTCGAATCGACAGGCCGCGAGATGAACGCGCAGGTTTCGCTTTTCACGCAGGAGAACACGTCCTCCTTGGCCGACGAAGCGCGCTGGATCTGGGATATGCACGCCGCGCTTTCGAAAAAACTTTCGGACGAAGGTTTGAGCAACGTCTACGAAACGATCGAGCGCCCGCTCCTGCCGGTCCTGGCCGTCATGGAAACGCACGGCATCAAAGTCGATGATGACTTCTTGAAGAAAATGGAAACGGTCATGCGCAAGCGCATTGACGAAGTTTCGAAATCGATCATCAAGGCCGCCGGCGGCGATTTCAATATCAACTCCCCTGCCCAATTGCAACAGGTACTGTTTGAGAAGATCGGCCTTTCAACGAAAGGTATCAAGAAGACGTCGACCGGTCAGCTGTCGACCGGCGCGGACGAACTCGAAAAGCTGCGCGGTCTGCATCCGATCATCGGCGATATTTTTGAGCACCGCGAATATTCCAAATTGCTTTCGACGTACGTCTCTGCGATTCCGTCGTTGATCCATCCGCGCACAAAGCGCCTTCACACGCATTTTAACCAAGCGGTCGCCGCAACCGGTCGCCTTTCTTCGTCCGATCCGAACTTGCAGAACATCCCGATCCGCACGGAACTTGGCCGCGAGATCCGCAAGGCGTTTGTCGTCGACAAAGGCAACGTGATGATCGCTGCGGATTATTCGCAGATCGAATTGCGCATCGCCGCCTCGATCGCCGAAGATCCGAAGATGATGGAAGCCTTCAAGAAAGGCGCCGACATCCATACCGAGACTGCGGCCGCGATTTGGGAAGTCACTTCCGCCGAAGTCAGTTTCGAACAGCGACGCGCCGCCAAAGCCATCAACTTCGGCATCCTCTACGGCATGGGCGCGAATTCGTTGGCGGCCTCGGCCGGTTTAAGCCGTGACGAAGCTTCGGATTTCATCAAAAAATATCTCGACGTCTATAAGGGCCTCAAAGGCTACATGGAACAGTCGAAGGCCCAGGCGCGCAGCCTCGGTTATGTCGAAACGCTTTTCGGCCGCCGCCGCTATTTGCCTGACATTCATTCCGGCGTTCCCTATTTGAA